>DASYCF010000471.1:0-9334 GCA_036500365.1 Byssovorax sp. | reverse complement strand
GCCGATGACGCGCTTCGTGCCGAACGGCGCCGCGAGCAGCAGGTCGCGCAGGTTGGACGCGAACACGTCGACGGCGGCGCGATCGGCCTGCATCTTGAGGTCGACGCGCACGTCGCTCTGCACCGTGGGGAGGAGCAGGCGCTTCGTCGCGTCCTCGCACGCCTTGCCGAGCTCGCCGGCCCACGGCGACCTCGGGTCGACCTTGGCGCGCGCCTTCACGCGCGGGAGCAGCGCCTCGGCGTCGACGTCGATCGAGGCGCGGAGCACGCCCTCCGCCTCGCCGCGGCGAATGGCGAGGTAGCGGTGCGACGGGATGCCGGCGACGGCGCCCTCGAACGCGGCGTACGTGTCGAACTTCGTGACCTTGTCCTTGTGCTCGTCGTTCTTCTGCACGCGGATCACGCCCGTCTCGACGAACGCCTCGCGCGCGAGCTTGCGCACGTCGGCGTCCTCGGCGATGCGCTCGGCGCAGATGTCGCGCGCGCCGGCGAGCGCGGCGGCGGCGTCGGGGACCTCTTTGTCGGCGGCGACGAACGCGCGCGCCTCGCCGCTCGGATCGCTGCCGTCGTGCGGCTGCGCCCACATGCGGTCGGCGAGCGGCTCGAGGCCGCGCTCCTTGGCGATGATCGCGCGCGTGCGGCGCTTCGGCTTGTACGGGAGATAGAGATCCTCGAGCTCGGCCTTCGTCGCGCAGCCCTCGATGCGCTTCTTCAGCGAGTCGGTGAGCTTGCCTTGCTTCTCGATCTCGGCGAGCACGGCGCCGCGGCGCTCGGCGAGCTCGACGAGGTACGTGCGGCGCTCCTCGATGTCGCGGATCTGCACCTCGTCGAGGTTGCCGGTCGCCTCCTTGCGGTAGCGCGCGATGAACGGCACCGTGCCGCCCTCGGCGAGGAGCTTCACGACGGCGGCGACGCCGTGCGCCGGCAGCGACAGCTCGGCGGAGATCGCGGGGACGGGATCGAACGCGCGCAGGGCGACCGGAGCGGAGTCGGACATGGCCGCGTTGCGTAGGCGGACACCGCACGCGCGACCAGGCTTGATCTTCGGTGCAGGTTCAGGTCTGCGCGCGGCGACGGGTCGCGTTGTAGACGACGAGGCCGAGGATGCCGGCGCCGACGAGGAACGCGATGATCAAGAACGGCAGGTTCGAGCGGACGCGCGCGCCCTTGATCGCGTGGAGGCGCGCGACCTCGGCCGCGCGGGCCGAGTCGGAGAGCGGCGGTGACGGGCGGAGGCCCTCGCGCATGCGCAGGCCGCAGGCCGACGCGACCGCGGCGAAGCGGCGCGCGTCCTCGGTCGATCGGAGCGCGCGCGGCATGCTGACGAGGAGCGTGTCGCGCTCCACGTCGATCCGCGCCTCGGGCTCGGCCTCGAGCGCCGCGCGCACCTTCGCGTCGACGAACGCCTTCACGAGATCGCTCGGCGCGCCCTCGACCGTGTACTCGGCGTCGAACGCGGCGTCGCCCACATCGACGTCGAGCGCGTGGCCCGCGCGCTCTTGATCCTCGTCCCAGTCGTCGTGGCGGTGCAGCGCGAGCTCGAGGGCTTGGCGGCCGACGGACAGGCCGATGAGCGTGCGCGCCGACGAGCCGCGGTAGCCCGCCTGCACGCTGAAGGTCGCCGGCGTTCCGTCGAGCTTGCCGACGAGGCTCCCGTCGCTCGGCGCCGCCCCGAGGAGCTTCGCCATCTCGGCCTGCGGGCCGCTCGGCGCCGCGAGCGCGACGGGCGGCGAGCCGAGGACCGCAACGACCACGACGACGAGCGGCGCGGCGGCGGCGAGGATCGAGCGCGCGGAGGAGATCACGGCCGCGCATCGTCGCACCGCGGCGCGTCGTCGGGCGCGAGAAACCAGCGACGCGGGCGCGGCGCGGCGCGCGGCGGCGGCTTTCTGGGACGGCGCAGCGGGAAGCGCTAAGACGTCGGCTGTGTCGATCCGCCTCCTCGCGCCGCTGATCTTGGCCCCGCTCGTCGCGTGCGCGCCGCCACCGCCCCCGCCGAAGCCGCCACCGCCGCCGCCGGTCGTACCTGTTACGCCGCCCACGCCCGCCGCGCTGCCCGAGGTCGCGTGGGCGTTTCAGATCGCGGACGAGGACAGCGTGTCCGTCGGCGGCGAGCTCGCGGCCGGCGCCGACAAGGTCGAGGCCGCGGTCGTGTCCGTCACGTGCAGCCCGGCCAAGATCGGCTTCCCGACCGTGCTCGGCGAGCACCTGTCGCTGCGCCTCGAGGCCGCGGACATCGCCGCCGCGATCCAGTGCCGCGGTCTGAAGATCACGACGACGCGCGGCAAGCAGGCGACGACCACCGAGCTCGCGTTCGACCTCACGATCGCGCTCGCCCCCGACAACGCGGGGACCGTCGGGCTGCAGCGCACGACGAAGAGCCCCGACGTCGTGCTCACCGTCTCGGGGACGGCCGCGGCGTCGCAGATCAGCATCGGTCGCGACGCATACCCCGCGCGCGGAGTGAAGGAGGACGGCGTGGAGTTCGCGCTGCCGATCCTGTCCCTCGTGCGCGCGGCGCTCCACCACGAGCACGCGATCGCGAAGACGGGCGGCCGGAAGCCCATCGAGTGCATCCCCGGGTTGAGCGTCGGCGGTCAGCCCGTGCCGTGATGTCCTGACGCGGGCGCGATCGCGCGAGGATGCGTAGGTAGATAGTTGGTTGGCCGAGCTCCGAGTCGATGCGCGGGAGGCACAGGTAGCCGCTGAGTCCTCGGGCGCTGGCTCGGACTCGGGCGCGGGTGCGGGCTCGGGGACGGGCGCGGGCTCAGGCTCGGGTGCTGGCTCGGACTCGGGCGCGGGTGCGGGCTCGGGGACGGGCTCGGGCTCGGGCTCGGGCTCGGGTTCGGGCTCGGGTGCGGGCTCTGGCGCGGGCTCGGGCTCGGGTTCGGGACCCATTGCCTCGCGATCGTTGATTTACCCCGCCCCTCCCACGCGAGCAGCCACGCCGCCGAGGCAAAGGGCGACAGCAGCGCGCGTGGGTGCGGTCAGCGCGCGCGGGGGGTGGCCGCGAACCAGGCGACGAGGCGCTCGAGGCCTCGGGCGTCGTCGTCGTCGAACGTGGCGAGCGCGTGGGAGTCGACGTCGAGCACGGCGATCAGCGCGCCGCCGCGGTCGAAGACGGGCACGACGATCTCGGACTGCGCTCGGCCGTCACACGTGATGTGGCCTGGGAAGCGCGCGACGTCGGGGACGACGACCGTGCGCCGCTCGCGGGCCGCCGCGCCGCACACGCCGCGGCCGAAGGCGATCTCGAGGCAGCCGAGCGTGCCCTGATACGGCCCGACGCGGAGGAGCTCCGGCGCGACGAACGGTAGAAGCCCGTCCAGAGGTGACCGAAGGCGAGGTGGACGACGCACGAGATCGTCGCCATCGCCGCGATGGGATCGCCTACGCCGTCGAGGATCGCGGCGAGCTGCTGCTCGATCGCCGCGTACGCGTCGGCTTCGCCATGCGCCGGACGTCGAGCATGTCCTCGGCCATCGGCGGCGTGTATCAGCGCGGGGCGCTCACGAAAAGACACCGCCTCGAGCGAGGCCCGCTCGACACGGTCGGCACGGTCCTCGAGCTCGCGGCGGCCGGGGAGGCCCTACTTCGCCAGCAGGTAGAGCGCGTAGTCCGCGGGGACCGGGATGAAGCCGTCCGTCAGCGTGCTGAACACGATGGCGCGGTCGTCGACGAGCAGCCCCAATCCCCCGCTCGGCGGCGTCGCGAGGATCGTCGTGGCGCCGCCCGACAGCGGCGTTCGCGCGAGCTCGCTCACCATGTCGCCGGCGCCGCCCGCGCCGAACGTGAGGGTGTAGAGATCGGTCGCGTCGACCGCGAAACTGCCGAGCCCGCCCGTCGCCCCCACGTCCACCGAGACGACGGTCTCGACGGCGCCACCGGACGTCGCGACGCGCTGGATCGACTCGTCATCATCGTTCCAATAGAGGTATCCGTCGCGCTCGGTCAGCTGGAAGACCACGCTGAGCCCGTGCGAGGCGACGACCGACACGGGGCCGCCGACCTTCGGCACCGCGTCGAGCTCCCGCGCGTGCATACACTCGTGGTTTCCTCCTTCGTTGCACGAGCACGCGGAGAAGTAGATCCGCGCGTCGTCCTGCACCAGGTCGACGACGCACCTGGTGCCGGTCGTCGCGATCTGCGCTGGAGCGGTCCCGTCGCGGTTCATCCGGAAGACGCCGTGTTGGTGCGCGAAATAGACCGACGTATCGTCGACGGCGAAGTGGGTGGCGACGTTGTGGCCGTCGAGCTGAAACGGCAAGCCGCCCTGCGTGGAGAGGCTGTAGACGTGCGCCGTCGAGCGCGACCACCAAAAGACGCTCGCGTCGTCGACCGTCAACCACGTCACGTCGAGCACGTCGCTGGGAAACGTCTCGAAGAGGACGCGCGGCGGGCCCGGGCTGCGTGGGTACGCGGCGATCGCGGAGCGGACACCGCACGATGGCTCGAGGGTGACCGAGGCGTACACGTTGGTTGCGTCCATCGCGATGTGGTCGATCGCCGTGCCCGTCATCAGCGTCAGGGGCTGGCACGCACCTGCCACGCACGCGCCGCCGAGACAGCTGTGGCCGGGGGCGCCGCAGTTGTCGGGGTCGCACGACGTGTCTGCGCACGTCTGCGCCCCACCCGCGCCCGACGTCGCGCCGCCCGCTCCCGGCGAGCCGCCGGGTCCCGTCGAGCCCGGTGAACCGCCGTCGCCGCACGTGGCTCCCCCGCCTGGACCGGTGACGAAGACGCCGCCGCCGCCAGCAGCGCCTGCGCCGTCCCCGCCCGCTCCGACGGCCGCGCCGCCGCCGCCTTCGTGTGGGCCGCCGCCGCCGCCGCTGTCGCCGCCGCCCGTGGCTCCGCTCGCCGGCGCGGCGCTGCTCTGGGTGGGGGCGGCGCCCCCATCGGCGCCAGCGCCGCCGGCGCCGAGCACGCCCCCGTCGACGTGGGTTGCGCACGCCGATGCGAGCGCCACGCAAGCAAGGACCCCGAAGACGAGAGCGCGAGACATTCCTCGCCCGCCAAGCATCGCGCGCGCCAGCGGCGCGAGCGTGTTGTTCGCACGCGACTCGAGCGCGCGACGGCAACGTCGCCGATCCTTCGGCAACGTCGCCGATCCTTCGGCAACGTGGCCGATCCTTCGGATCGTGGCCGATCCTTGGGCAGGGTCGCCGATCTTTCGGCAACGTCGCCGAACCCGCGCATCGAGAAGCGCGCTGCACGAACTGGGAAGCCGCGCGACGCCCGCCAAGCTCGCCTCGAGCGCCGAAGTCGGCCGCATCACTCGGGAAATTCGCGAGCTCGGTTGCCCGGGCGCGGCCCGGGGGATAAGCCACGCGCATGACCCGACCTCGCTCGATCCCGGGCTTCAGCGCGCTCGCCTGCGCCCTCGCGCTCGCGGGGTGCGGCGGCGACGACGCCTCGCAGGCAGCCTCGACGGGCGGCGGCGGCGAGGCGGCGACGAGCGCGTCGTCGTCTTCGATGTCGTCGGCGTCGACGGCGCACACCTCGTCCACGGGCGAGGGCGGCGGCGGGTCATCTTCGAGCTCGACCGGCGGCGGCGGCGCCGGGGGCGGCGCGCCTGCGCCGCGGTGCACGCCCCACGTGCGCATGCTCGTCCAGGCGACGAACGTCGACGACGTCGCGCTCGATCCCGACTTTGCCTATTACACGGTCGACAACGGCGGGATGCCGCGCGGCGGCGTCTACAAGGTCTCGCTCGACGGCGGCGCGCCCGTCGAGCTCACGCCGTCCGCGCAGCCGGTCGGCCTCGCCCTGACGCAGGGCCTCGCCATCTTCGGCGACGACACGGGCGGCATCTACTCGGTGCCGATCACGGGCGGCGCGAAGACGCAGATCACGGCGACGCACGGCGCGCCGGCGCACCTCATCACGGACGGCACGTACGTCTACTTCTCGGACGACCAGGCGACGAAGCGCGTCGTGCTCGGCGGCGGCACGCCGGAGACGTTGAGCTCGGCGATCGGCTTCTCGCTCGCGATCGACGGCGAAGAGCTCGTCATCGCGGACTTCGGCGGCGGGAACGTCGACAGCGCGCCGCTCGCGGGCGGCGGCCCGACGACCATGCTCGCGACCATGCAAGACGGGCCGCTGTATCCGCTCGTCGTCGACGGCGACCTCGTGTGGGCCGACGCGGGCGATCTCATGTCGGGCACGGGCACGTTGATGCGCCTGTCTCCAGGCGGCATGCCCATCACGATCTCGAGCGGCTTCCCCCTGTTTCGCCCTCACGGGCTCGTGTTCGATGGCACGAATTTCTACCTCACCGCGGACTCGGGGCCGTCGATCGTGAAGGTGCCCGCGGCGGGCGGCGCGCCGACGGTCGTCGCCGGCGTCGCGAGCGACTCGGGCATCGCCCTCAGCGACGCGTGCGTCTACTTCGGCGATCCCGCGGACGGCCTCGGCGTCATCGCCAAGTAGTTTGTGCGACTCCGCTGGCGCGGGTCGCAATACGCTGCCGCGATGCGCGGACTCGCATCGCTCGGCGTCGCAGTCGCCCTCGCGTGTTCGGTCGGATGCTCGAGCTCTCCCGCAGCGGACGCGAGCTCGTCGGCCGGCGCCGGAGGCGAGCGTTCATCGTCGACGAGCGGCGCGGGCGGCGGCGGCCTCGGCCCGGTCGTGACGTGCCCCGCCGACAACGCGCCAGGTCACCTCGACGATCTGCCGTGGCCCGCCGCGTCGAACACCGGCAACGACGCGAGCGAGGGCGACACCGTGCGCTTCCGCTGGTCCGGCGCGCACAGCGTCGTGCAAGCGGCGTCGTTCGCGGGTCAGGATCCGCCGACGTCGCCGTTCGGTGACCCCATGTGGCCCGGCGAGATCGCGAGCGGCCCTCAGACGCAGAGCGGCGAGCTCGACTGGGACACGGGCACGTACCCGTGTGGTTATCGGCCCGGGATCTACTTCTTCGTCGACGAGGGGCAGGCCACGAGCGGCGTCGTCGCCGTGAGCCTCACCGTCGCCGAGGGCGCGCACTACGGTGACATCCCCGCGTCGGACCTCGCGCGGCCCGACGTCTACGGCGGCGCGTACGCGAGCTTCGCCGGGCGCGACGCGACCGTGCACGAGGTGAACAACTTCCAGACCGAGACGCACTTCGACTGGTACCCGCCGACGCTCACGGCGAAGCAGGGCGACCTCGTCGTCTTCCGGTGGACCGGCGAGCACGACGTCGTGCAGGTCCACGACGCCGGGCAGGACACGCTCTTCGCCGACGGGCTCACGAGCGGGCCAAAGACGAACTGCGTCGGTGGGCCGCATTACACGTGCGTCGACGGCGCGGGCGAGTTCGTCTTCGACACGAAGGACTGGCACCCGGGCCTCGTGCACATCTCGGACATGGACGCGATCCAGCCGAGCGGCCTCGGCATGAACATGGAGGTCGACGTGCGCTTCGACGTGCCGAACGACACGCCGCGCGCGCCCGTCGCGGGGACGTGCTGCGCGATCGACAAGTCGAAGGGCACGGCGTGCCGCGTCGTCGAGATCTCGAACGCGAACGACGGCGCGCAGCTCGACTACAACGTGCCCGTCGGCCGCGGCGACCTCGTGCGCTTCACGTGGGCGGGCGGCCTGCGCATCTTCCAGACCACGCCGAACGCCGACGGGTCGCCGAGCCAGACCCAGAAGCAAGGCGGCCTCGCGATGCCTGCGTCGCTCGAGTGCATCCCCGGCCCGAGCGAGGGCTGCCTCGGCCTCGCGAAGCCGGTCGAGTTCGTCGTCGACGTCGACGCCGCGATCACCGCGGGCCTCGCCGAGCAGAACGCGCAGGGTCAGTCGTACTTCGACTTCTACGCGAACGGCGACGCGGGCTCGGGCTTCACGTCGGCGAACACGGGCACGATCGTGTACGTCGACGGCTCGATCCCGTTCGACCCGCACCCCGCCGCGTGCCCCTGACGAGCGCCCGCGAGCCCGGCCTGCGCGCCGCGCGTTGACGCAGCTCGAGCGCGACGAGACCATGCTCGGGATGCGCAGCGCCTGGGCCCTCGTCGTCGCCGCCGCGGCCGCGACCGCGTCGTGCCAGCTCGCGTACGGGCTCGACGACTACCACGCCGAGGAGGCGACGAGCGGCGGCGCAGGCGGCGGCGCGACGACGAGCACGGGCGCGCGCGCGACGACGAGCTCGACCGCGACCGGCAGCGCGGGCGGTCACCCGGCGAGCTCGAGCGCGACGACGTCGAGCGGCGCGGGCGCCGGCTGCGCGACGACCTGCGTGCCGCTCCGCGTGGAAGGTTGGAACGGGCCCTTCACCGTCGCCTCGCAGGCCGCGAGCCTCCCGCCGTCGACGTGCGCGACCGGCGCGACCCGGACGTGGTTCGACGACGCGCCGACGACCGACGCGCGGTGCGACTCGTGCACATGCGGCGCCTGCCACGCGACGTGCACGCCGCCGACGATCATCGAATATGGCGCGTCGCTCAACTGCACGGGCAGCGGCTCTTCGTCGCAGGGCGCCTCTTGCGACTACACGGGCTCGGCCGAGGTGCAGGGCGCGGCGACGCCGCACGGCCCGTGCGACGCGAGCGGCGGCGCGGCCACGCTCGACACGTACGGCACCGCCGTCACCGCGTGCGACGCCGCGACGACGGACGGGTGCGGCGCGGGCAGCGCCTGCGCGCCCGCCGGCCGGACGTGCGTCGAGCAAATCGGCAACGTCGTCGGCTGCCCTGCTCCGTACACGGACCGCGAGCTCGTGTTCGAGGACGCCGACGACCAGCGCGGCTGCACCGCGTGCGATTGCGAGGCGCCGGTCACGTGCACCGGACAATACGTGTATTGGAGCGGCCTCACGACGTGCGGCGTCAACGGCACGCCCGCGACGACGGGCGTGTGCATCACGCCGAACAACGCGTTCAACGTGGTCGTCGACTACGCGGGCGCCGGCGCGACGCAGGCGGGAGCGTGCGCGCCGAGCGGCGGCGCGCCGACTGGCATGTTCGAGCCGACGCATCCGCACACCCTCTGTTGCCTTCCCTAGGCGACTCATCCTTGGAGGTACGCCAGCCTCATGCATGACGCATGGAACGCTTTTCGGGACTGCGGATGGGCGTCGTTCATCTGCGTCTTCATCGGCCTCGTCGGCCTCGTCACGGGCCTCGTCGGCGTAGCGCTGCTCGCGGCCAGCAAGCGCAGGGCCGCCTCGATGGTCGGCCTCGTCGCGGTGGCGCTCGGCGTCCTCTCGGTGGGCGCGGGCGTCGTCGGACGACAGACGGGCCTCGCGAGGACCGAAGCCGCTGTCTCCGGCGCGAGCGTCGACCCGGCGCAGAAGGCGCGCATCCTCGCGGTCGGCGGTGAGGAGGCGAACCAATGCCTCAAGGTCG
>DASYCF010000470.1:0-16845 GCA_036500365.1 Byssovorax sp. | reverse complement strand
GGAGCCGAGATCGTCTCGCGATCGGAATGGATCAAGGCGGACGAGATCGCGACGTCCGCGCTGACCGATCCGGCGCTGCAACCTCTGCTCGAAGCGCCCGGCGCGCGCACCGAAGTCCCGCTCGCCTGGACGTGCGGCGGCATCGAATGCAGCACCGGCGGCGTCGACCTGATCGCCCCGGGCCTGCTCGTCGACCTGAAAACCACGCGCACGTGCGACCTGCGCCGCTGGCCCTCGCACGCCTTCGCGATGCAGTACCACGCGCAGCTCGCCTTCTACCTCGACGGCGCCGTTTCGCTCGGGCTGCTCGAGCCGGACGCGCGGGTGATCTGCGCGGGCATCGAGACCGCGCCGCCGTACGCCGTGACTCCGCTGCTCCTCACGCCGGGGCTGCTCGACCTCGGGCGTCGGAGCTATTGCCTCTGGCTCGAGCGGCTTCGGTCGTGTGAGGAGAACGACATGTGGCCGTCGTACACCGAGGCCCTCGTCGAGTGGGACGTGCCCGAGTGGCTCAAGGACGCGGAGCTCGGCCTCGAGCATGAGGACGACGGCGAGGAGGCGGCTTGACGTTCACGCGCACCGCACCGCAGTTCTCCGGCGCCGAGCGAGACGGCGTCGCGTTCTATCGCGCTGTCGCCGCGGACCTCCGCGACGTGCCGCCTGGCCCGCACGGGGACGGCGCAGATATCCGCGCGCGTGCGCTGCCGGCGCTGCGGCGCGTGTTCACGCTGGCCCGCGACGGGGCGAGCTGGCCGCGGCTCCGCGACGCGCTGTTTCGCCTGGAGTTTGCGACGTACGGCCGTCCAGCGAGCGGGCGTGACGGACGCGCGACGTGGGGGCAGCACCTGGCTCGCGAGGAGCGGGAGCGGGCTGAGCGGAGGTTCGCGGCGCTTTGGAGCGCTGCACCGAGGAGGGCAGCGTGAGCGCGATTGGGCATCTGGCCGCAGCGATCTACGTCGTGCGGTCGGGTCGCGACGTCGAGCCAGGCGCGCGACGGATCGCCGAGCAGATCGTGTGCGACGCGGCCGAGCGACTGCTCGGGCCCGAGCTCGAGGACTTCGCGAGCGCCGTCGTTGCCGAGGCTGCTCACCAGCGCGTGCGATGGGGCACGCCGCATGATGGCGGGAAGGCGCCGGCGGACTGGTTCTGGCTGCTCGGCTACCTCTCGGGGAAGGCCCTCGCCGCAGCGATCGCGGGCGACCGCAACAAGGCCGCGCATCACACGATCTCGAGCGCGGCCGCGCTGGCGAACTGGCATGCCGCGCTTCGCGGAGCTTCGACGGAGATGCGGCCTGGCTCGGAGCGAGCGGCCGACGACGGCGCGTCGTGAACCGCGCGCGCGTCGCCGCCCTGCTCCGCGAGCTCGCCGCCGCCATCGAGAGCGACGACGGCGCGGCGCCGCAGAAGCCCATGCCGTCGCGAAAGCGACCACGGGCCGCGCGCACCTTGACGCCGCCTGCCGACGTGACCGATCTGGACATCGCACGCGCTCGGGACAGCGCGCGAAAGGCCGGGCTCCTCATCCGATGAAACGCGCAAACGGGGCCGGGACGATCGAGCCACATCATGGCGGGTTCCGCGTGCGCGTGCGCGCCGACGGTCGGCGGCGCACCCTTGGCACGTTTGACACGGAAGAGCGCGCTGGGAGCGAGCTGCGAGGCTGGCTGGCGCTGCGCGCCGCCGGCGACGTGAGGGCGGCGGGGCTGAGCCTTGCAGACTACGGCGCCGACTGGCTCGATGCGCGCGAGGTCCAGGGCAACAGCGCTGCAGCCAACGACCGCAATCGATGGGCGACGCACGTCGCCGGCACGCGCCTCGCGTCGCTGCCCATCGAGACGATCAGTCGCCGCGACGTGCGCGCGTGGCTCGACGGTCTACGCGCGAAGCGGTCGAAGAAGACGGCGGAGAAGCTGTCGCCGCAGACGATCAAGCACTGCCTCAACCTGATCCGTGCGTGTTTCGCGAGCGCAGTCGACGACGAGCTCGCCGGGCGCAACCCCGCCGCCGGCCTCGTCGTGCACCGCCCCGCGACGGCCGATCCGGGCTGGACCTACCTCGAGCCCGCGGAACAGACGCGCCTTCTGACGTGCGCCACCGTGTCACGGTCCGAGCGCCTGATCGTCGCGTTCGCGCTCGGGACTGGCCTGCGTCAGGGCGAGCAGTGGGCGCTCGAACTGCGAGACCTCCGCGTCGACGGCGACGCGCCGCATGTGCATGTCCGGTGGGGCTCGCCCGGGCGCCCGCCGAAGAGCGGCCGCGCGCGTCGCGTCCCGCTCTTCGGCGTCGCGCTCGCTGCCGCGAGGGAGTGGCTTGAGGGTCTCTCGCGCTACCTCCGTTCGCCCAGCGGCAGGAAGAGCTACCCGAACGAGCATGGTCTCGTGTTCCCGACGGCGCGCGAATGCCGGCGACGCGGCAAGAAGCCGCCGCGCGGGTGGGCGGCGCACCTCGTCGCGGCCGAGCTCGTCGCTGAGCAACGGCACGACCGTCGCGCGGTGCGCTGGCACGATCTGCGACACACCTGCGCAAGCTCGCTCGTCGCGGGGTGGTGGGGACGCGCGTGGCGCCTCGACGAAGCGCGCGACGTTCTCGGCCATACCTCGGTCACCGTGACGGAGCGGTACGCGCATCTCGCCCCGAGCGTGCTCGCCAGCGCAGCGGCGGAAACGCGTGGCCCCCAGCTGGCCCCCAAGGCTCCGGAGCCGGATCGCGAAAGCCCTTCAAAAGAAGGGCGCGCCACAGTGGATTCGAACCACTGGCCTTCGGCTCCGGAGGCCGACGCTCTATCCAGCTGAGCTAGTGGCGCAGTCCCTCGGCCGGGCTCGCGCCCGCCTCGAGAGGGCACGCACGCTAGCCCAGCGACGGCGCTCGGGCAAGGACGGTCGCCCGGCGCGTGCTCGGGCCGACCACGGCGAAATCGCCGCTGATTTTCGGCGCTTTCGCGCCGGCGCGCGCGCGGCGGCTCGCGTTATCCTGCGCGGTGATGCAGGTCGCGTCGAACTCGTCGGTGCCGGTCGGCTCGCTCCTCTGGCAGTCGCCGCGCGGCGGCTGGGTGCTCACGGCGATCGCGAAGGTCACGTTCGAGCTCGCCGTCGGCGAGGCGCGCGTCGCAGAGCACCACGAGCCGCTCTGGGAGACCGACGTCCACCACGACGACGACGAGGGGCGCTGCATCCGCGGCGCGTCCGACCTCGTGCCGCTCAAGCCGCGCGCCGACGTCGTGCTCGTCGGCTCCGTGTACGCGCCCGGCGGCGAGCCCGCGCGCTCGGTCGTCGCGCGGCTCATCGTGGGCGAGGTCGACAAATCGATCGAGGTCTGCTCGGACCGCGTCTTCCTGCAAGACGGCACGCTGCGCGAGGGCGCGCCGTTCACGCGCATGCCGCTCGTGTACGAGCGCGCCGCGGGCGGGCCGGACACGTCGAACCCGGTCGGCCTCCGCAACGACGTGCGCGATCGGCTCGGGCGCACCGTCGTGCCGAACCTGCAGCCGCCGTCGACCCACGTCGCCTCGCCCGTCGACACGGTGCTGCCGATCGGCTTCGGGCCGATCGCCGCGAGCTGGCCTGCGCGCCGCGCGAAGCTCGGGCGCTACACGGATCTCGCCGTCGGCCCGCTCGCCGAGCGCGTCATCCCCGACGATCTCGATCGCACGTACTTCAACTCGGCGCCGCTCGATCAGCAGGCGTCGATCCTCCGCGCCGACGAGCGCATCGTGCTCGAGAACTTGCACCCGGAGCTGCCGCGGTTCGTCGCGAACCTCCCCGGGCTGCGGCCGCGCGTGACGCTCGAGGCGCGCGGCGCGCAGCAGTCGCTCACGCCGAAGTGCGACACGCTCTGGATCGACACCGACCGCCTGCTCTGCACGATGACGTGGCGCGTGCACGCGAACATCGAGCGGCCCGACGAGGCGGGCCGCGTCGTCATCGCGTTCGACGACGGCCTCGCCGTCGCGTCGCACACGTTCGACGATCCGGAGACGCCGCCGCCGTCGTCGCGTCCGAAGAAGGCGCCCGCGCGCGCGCCGGCGACGTCGAGCGGCGACGACGAGCGGCTGCGGAGCGCGGGCCGACGCGCGGCGACGCTGCCGTTCATCCGCGCGGAGGGGCTCGGCGACGGCGATCGCGGCTCGGCGCTGCCCGGGTTGCCGTTCGCGAGCTCCTCCGCGAACTCGCTGCCGCGCCCGCCGATGACGACGCCGCCGCAGCCTTCGGGGCAGCAGACGTTGCCGCCTGCGCTGCCGCAGCCGCCGCCGATGACGACGCCGCCGCAGCCTTCGGGGCAGCAGACGTTGCCGCCGCAGCCGCCGCCTCCGCCGCCGATCATCCCCGCGCCCGCGCCGAGCAACCCCGCGCGCAAACCCGCGATGACCGCCGAGGTCCCCGTGTGGACCGAGCCCGTCGCCAAGCCCGCGGTCGCGCCGCCGCCTCCGCCGCCCGCGCCGTCGGCGCCTGCGTGGAACGCGAACAGCCCTTGGGCCGGCAGCGGCGGACCGCGCGCCGAGGTGAAGCCGGGCAAGTCCATCGGCGAGAACGCGGTCGAGGCAGCTGGCGTCGCGCCGACCACGCAAGAGGACGCTTCGAAGGGCGTGCTCGCGGTGTCGAACACGGCGGCCGGCCCGTCGAAGGCGCCGTGGTCGCGCGGCGCCGACGGGGCGAGCGCCGCCGAGCCCGCAGCCAAGGCCGAGGCCGCCACGGGGCACGCGCTCGACTCGCGCGTCGCCCTCCACCTCGTCTGGTACGCGCCCGACGCGGTCGCGCGCATCTGCCGCGTCCCCGCCTTTCGCGCCGCGCTCGACGCGCGCGATCGCGAGGCCGCCGACGCCGCCGAGGAGGACGTCGAGATCGACGAGCGCTCTCCCGCGCACGACCCCGTCGAGGTCGAGGATCGACGCGACGTGTTCGACATCCTCGCCCGCGCCGAGGCGCGCGATGTCGGCGAGCTGGCGGGCGCGCTGGCGGGCGCCGTGCGCAAGGACCGCCGCTTCGTCCCGCCGCTCGTGCTCTTCGGCGGCGACCTCGCCTTCCCGTTCGACGAGCGCGAGGTGCTGAAGGCGATCGTCGGCATCGTCACGCCGCTCTCGCCCGGCGACGAGCCGCTCAAGGCCGCCATCAAGGACGCGCGCGAGTTCATCGCCTCTCCCGATTTCGCGCCCGCCGCCGTGGTGGAGAGCTACGGCGCGCGCATCAAGGAGGCGCTCGAAAAGTCGCGCCGCGTGGGCCTCGTGGATCTCGACGCGTCGGTCGAGCGCGCGCTCGTCGAGCGCCGCGCCTACCAGCGCCGCGGCGTCCTCGGAATGACGGCCCTCCGCGCGCAGCTCCACGCGCTCACGGGCACCACGAGCAAGCCCGCGCCCGCCTATTTGCCAGAGGACGTCGCGAAGAAGCTCCCGCTCTTTGCCCGCTTCCGCGCGCGCATCGTCGGCGAGGCGATCTTCCAGGAGGACCCCGCCGAGCAGCACCAGGGCGCCGTCCGCGTCCTCGCCCTCGCCCGCGTCGTGAACGTGGGCGCCGCGGCCGCCGGCCCCGACAAGCGCTGATGGTCGTCGCAGACCGTGATCGTCAGTCGCGGAAGACGACGTGCAAGTGACCCTCGTGGCCTTCACGGAACCGCACGCCGTGGATGTGGCGATCGTTGAAGACGACCGACGCGACGTTCTCGTCGACGAAGAGCTCTTTGACGACGAGCGCAGTCGCCTCACGATCGTAGTCGGGATCGCTGATGGCGACCTCGAGGCGCGCGCGGTCGAGGCGCTGCGGCCGCAGATCGACCTCGACGCCGTGGCGGTGACCCTCGTGCGGCGGCAGGTGCGAGCCGTGCGAGAGGCTCACGTCGCCCACGCCGACGACCAGCTCGTGCCGGACGAGCCGCGCGCCGAGCGCGACGATGGACCGCAGCGTCGACGGCCTGCCCCAGGCGTGGTCGCGGCTCACGTGGAGGTAGTAGCCGGGGCCGTCGTTCGGGAGCTCGGCGTACGCGAGCGTCGCCCCCTGCGGCGACTCGGCGAGCAGCGTGCGGAGCGTGCGCGACGCGGGATCCACGCGGCCGTCGGGCGCGTCGATCCGCACGATCCGCCGCTGGAACTCGAGGATCGCGGCCGCGGTCGCGTCGTCGAGGGTGCCGTCCTCGCGGACGCGCGCGGCGCCGAGGAGCACGGCATAGTCGTTCAGCGCCTGCTGCACGACGCGCACGTCCTCGTAGCTGTTGTTGCCGCCCTTCCCGACCGAGCCCGTCAATCGAAGCATGGCTGTCTCTCCGTCAGTCCGCCATCGAGGGAGGCATCTGCGTCAGCTTGCAAATCTCGAGGTACGCGTCGCGCCGCACCGCCTCGTCGTCCTCGGCGAGCTTGATGTAGAGCGGGCGATACGCCCACATGAGCGGGTCGTCCCCGAGCTTCGCCATGCGGAGGATCGCGGCGCCCGCGTTCGCGCGCACCTCGCCGCTCGGGTGGTGGAGCGCCGACCAGGCGAGGCCCTTCATCAGCGGCGTCGTCGGCGGGCGACCGTCGGCCGCGGCGAGCGCGGTGATGCCCTCGTCGCCGTCGCCGCCCTTCAGCATGTCGACCACGGTGTCGTCGATCGAGTCGATCGCGCCGAGCTCGACGAGCGCGCTCGCGAGCGCGACCCGCATGCGGCCCTTCGACCTCGGGAGGCGCGCGCGCATGGGGCCGACGGCGCGCTTCAACCGGATCTCGGCGATGGCGGGCGGACCGCGCCAGTCGTCGGTCGTCTTCACGCGCTCGACGAGGAGCTCGTGCGCGGCGTCCTTTTCGTCGCCCTTCAGCGCCTTCAGCGCGCCGACGTCGAGGTGCTCGCGGTCGTCGGGATCGACGCCCTTCACGCTCGCGAGGAAGCGCCCGTACTCGGGGGTTTGGGGCTCGGTCATCGCGTCTTCCTCGGGTCTTCGGGCGTCGCCAGCGCCGCCGCCGCCGTCGTCGGCTCGAGCACGAAATGCCCGGCGGCGTCCGTCACGGGCTTGCCGCCCTCGTGCTTGACGGCCCAGAACGTCACGCTGGTCACGTTCTTGTTCGCGGCGAGGAGCTTCGACTCCTCGCGCAGGATCGCGTTCGCCCCGACGGGCACCTTGCCGACGACGACGTGCACGTCGCCGCTCGCGCCGCGCGCGAAGCGCTGGGAGATGATTCGCCAGGCCGGGTTCTGCTCCGTCCAGTCGACGCCCCCAGGCTTGCTCACCTCGTCCTTGCCGACGCCCGCGCACGTCGCGCCGAGGAGCGAGCCCCCGGACGTCAGCTCGAGGCTGACGCTCGGGTGATCGATCCCGCGCTCTGCGGCGAGCTGCTGCGCTGCGACGCACGCGAGCGTCGCGCCGCCGGACCAGAAGATCGCGCCGTCGCGCGGCGACGACACGTCGTGGCTCATGGCCAGCTTGATGAGCGCGACGGCCGTCGGGCCGAGGCCCTGGCTCACGACCTCGAGCGTCGCGAGCGTCTCCTCGAGGGCGGCGGAGATCGCCTGTCCCTGGCCCGGCCCCGTCTTCCACAGGCTGCCCGTGGGGATCGTCGCCTCCACGGCGTCGTCCGGGTTCACCGGGTGAGATCCGTGGCCGTGACCCGGCGAGCCGCTCACGTTGATGAGCACCATCGTCCCGACGATGGCGATGCCGGACGCGTCGATCGTGATGAACCCGCCAGGGCCCTTGAGCGTCACGCTCGGCGCCTCGCCGCAGAGGTCGTGTCCGGCGACGACGTGCATCTCGTTCCCGGACTCGCGCGAGAACGTCTCGCCGACCTTCTCGGCCCGCGACTCCAGCACCGTCAGCGAGTGCGTCTTCTCGACGTGCTCGACGCGGTTACCGACGACGGTCATGTGCCGGTCGTACTCGACGCGCTCGCGCCGGTTGCCCTTCACGACGACGTCTTGATCGAGCTTCACGAGGAGCTCGCGGTTCGACTGCGTGACCTCGCGCTCGTCCTTGATCACGCGGCGGAGCTTGTCCTTGTGGACGACCTCGGTCTGGTTCACCGACGTGAGCGCCGACCGCTCGGCGACGACGATCTGCGTCCGCATCACGCCCGTCACCTCTTGCTCCTCGCCGACGACGGTCTTCGAACGGTCGTGGCCGACGGTGATGCTCTCGTCGTGCTTCACGAGCGCGCGGAGGTTCTTCTGCGCCTGCCAATAGAAGAGCTCGGAGCCGGCCAGATCCTCGAACTTGAGCTCGTTGAACCACCCGCCGTCGGCGTGGGGGTAGCTGTGGCTCTTCCACGTGCTGACGGTCTTGTGGTCCGGCAGCACGTACGGGACGGGGTTGACCGGGTTGTAGACGCGCCCTGCGACCACGGGCCGGTCGGGGTCGCCGCCGAGGAACGTGACGAGCACCTCGTGGCCGACGCGCGGGATGTCGATGAAGCCGTACGCCTCGCCTCCCCAGCCCTCGCCCACGCGCATCCAGCACGTCGTGTGATCGTCGTATTTCCCGTCGCGATCCCACGGGAACTGCACGCGCACGCGGCCGAACTCGTCGGTGTGGATCTCCTCGCCGTATGGGCCGACGACGCGCGCGACCATGACGCCGCGCACGTCGGGCTTCGGCGTGACGATCGGCGGGCGATAGGGCACGTCGACGAACACCGCACGTCCGAGGACGACCCACTCCCCCTCTGCGCTGCCCTCGTGCACGGTCTCGATCGTCAGCAGATCGGCGCCGAGCTCGGGGTGCGGGTGGTTCTGCATGGCGAAGACGACGCCGGGCAGCAGCTCGTTGACGTTCGTCTCGAACGCGATGGCGCGCTTGCCAGTGCGCAGGCTCTCGAGCCATCGCCCCGCGCGGAGATCGCCGTACGCCTGCGCGTGCCGGACGACGGCCTGATCGTCGGCCACCGGCGTGTCGCCGCCCGCGCCGCCCTCCACGTAGGTGCCGCCTGCGACGTAGAGGTAGTGCTCGTTCTTGGCCTCCGTCGCGGGGCCGTCCTTCGACTTCGACAGGAGGTCGTACGCGGGACGTCGAAAGTCGTAGTCGCGCATCGTGAAGAGACCGGTGGTCTCGTCGTGCGAGAGGGCGACGCGCGAGATGTACTCCCGCTCGGCCGCGGCGGTCGGGTTCTCTTCGTAAGGAATCGGCGGCCCGCCGCGCTTCGGGTTCTTCTCGAGTTTGTCGGCGAAGGTGAGGAGCGAGCTCCCGTCTTCGTCGAACGTGTACCCGATGCCCGCCTCCTCGAGCAGGCGGCTCATGAACGAGAAGTCCGTCTCGCCGTACTGGACCCGATACTCGTGCTTCGGATACGCGCCGGCGACGACGTGGAGCACGTTCGGGATCGACCATTCCCCGAGGATCTTCGCGACGATGTCCGGGATGGAGACGTGCTGAAAGATGCGCGTGCCGCGCCGATGGTTCAAGAGCCAGAGCGTCGGTGAGATGCGGAGGTAGTAGAGCGACTGCTCGTTCGCGTGCGGCCGCCGCTCGCCGCGCACCTGCTCCACGTACGAGCAGACGCCGTTCCAGGATCGCGACCCCGCTCCCGTGAGGTTCGCGAAGCCCGACGAGCACACGAAGCCCGCCGCCTTGCCCGTGAGGCTCGTCAGATCGATCGCCGGGTTCGGCGAGCGCGCCCAGATCGACACCGTGAAGGGCACGCTCACCGCCTCGTGCACGGAGAACCGCCGCACGGAGAGCGAGCTCTCGCCGGATTCGAAGGTGAGGTCGAGTTGAGGCATCTTGGATCTCAGCGAGGCGTGCTGTCGGGATCGTAGCTGTTCTGCGGAGCGCGGTAGTTCACGCCGCGCTGCGTCCAGTGCGTCCAGTTGACGACGCCGACCGCCCACCCGACGTAGCGCAGCGTGCCCGTGTTCGAGTCGTGCACGTACTTGTCCGCGATGACCGAGTAGCCGGGCCCGCTCTGGCGCTCCGTCTGGATGTGATCGAACACCGCGTCGGGCATGGCCTGGAGGTACGTGAGGTCTCCGTCGCCCGTGTCGTGCGTGTAGTCGCACCACTTCGGGATCCGGATCGTCCGCACCGACATGCCGCGGCCGCCGGCGACGTGGTACGTGAGCTTCGAGTCCCAGAGCGCCTTTCGCTCGCCGACGTATTTGCCGTACGCCTCCTCGAGCTCGCCGCCGACCTGCCACACGTTCGCGGGGAGCGACGACAGCGGGTTCAGCGGTACGTGCCCGAGCAGCGCCTCGGCGTGCATGTCGCGGAGCGGGATGAACGAGAGCTGATCCGACTTGTCGGCCGACTTGCGGTACCCGCCGCCCACGTCGGAGTGCGCGCCCGGATAGCCGCGCTCGCGCAGGTACTTCGGAAGGTACTTGTACCCGGACTCCTTCGGATCGAGGCCGAGGAGGTCGACCGTGAAGAGCTGGCGATACTCGTCCTCGGCGACGCAGTGCATCGTGCGGTGGACCCACTGCTCCTTCTTCGTCACGTCGGGCTGGGCGAGCGCGGCGTCGGGCGTCATGTCCGAGTGGGCGGGGCGCCCCATCACGGTGAAGTCGTACGACGCGACCGCGTTGCCCCAGTGGGCGACGGCGCCGAGGCCGAAGGATCCCACGGTGTCGAACACGCCGAGGAACTCCCACAGGATGCCGGTCGTCCGCTTGTACGCCTTCACGCGGTAGATGACGTCTTCGCCCGTCGACTCGGGCGTCGCCTCCGCGGCCTTCTTCGCCTCGTCCACGCCGTGGCTCGCCGCGTCGAGCTCGATGTCGTCGGCCGAGAGGTAGCGGTACTGCCCCTCCCACGTGCGTCGGTCGTCGACGCCCGCGGCGCGCACCTTGTTGATGAAGTCGCGCGCCAGCGCCGAGCCGCGGCTGAAGCCGAACACGTCGACCCGCTTCTCTTCGGCCAGCTGGTAGTTCCCGGTGTTGAAGAACTCGCTCAACGCGTCGAGGGCGCGGCCTTCGCGGTAGGCGCCGCCGTAGCCGGTCGCCTGCGCGGTGGTGCTGCCGTCGTCGTCGGCCGCGGTGCCCTCGTCGCCGGCGCCGATCCCGACGAGGTAGACCTTCTTCTGCTCGCCCGCCTCCTGGAACGTCTCGTAGAGCTTGGCGACGTTGCTCGGCGCGTTCATCTCGTGGTCGCTCGGCGTCGTGTACGAGCTGCCGATCCACGGGTTGTGCACGACGGGCGGGGGGATGCGCAGGTTGCCGCTCATGCGGTCGCCGTGCGAAGCGCCCCAGTCGCGGTACATGTTGTTGCCGGTGCCGTCGAAGAAGATGCCGATGCGGATCATGCCGTTCGGGCACGCGATGGTCCCGTTCGGCGCCCGCGTCGGCAGCGCCTGGCCGGCGGCGGTGTTCGAGGCGGCCTGTCCAGCGGCGCTCACGACTGCGCTCCTTCTGCCGCTCGCACGGCGGCCCAGTACGCGTCTGCGTCTCCCTGCTTCGCCGCCTGCTCCCACGCGTCGTCCGGCATCTGGAGCAGGGCGGCGACGCGCTCCTCGACCGGGATCGACGTGTCCGCGAGGATCGACGCGACGTAGGGCTGGTCGTCGAAGCGCGGGTGGATGGTGATCATGTGGAGCACGAACGTCGAGATGGACGACTCCCACGTGAGGCCGTGCGCGCGCGCCCGGCCGATGCAGTGGACGACGCGCCGGCGGAGCTCGTCCTCGTCGAGCCGATAGACGAACTTGAGCGCGTTTCGCCGCACGAACTCGATCGTGCGGTCGACGAACGCCGGATCGCCGATCTTGCTCCGCTGCTCTCGCTTCATGGCGAACATCAGCTGGCCTCCCCGGCCGGCGCGTCGAACCGCGCGAGCTCGCCCTTCTGCCCCTCGACGAAGAACGCGCGCACAGGCCCGAAGATCTCGGCGCGCTGATGGGGCGTCGCCTCGACGAGGAACGTGCGCAGGACGACGGGATCGTAGAAGCGGAAATAGAAGCGCTCGCGCGTGTCGGCGTCGGCGACGACGAGGAAGCGGCGGAGGTGGCGACGCGCCGCGAGGAGCGGGAGGTCGCACGTGAAGTAGCTCGCCCAGCGCCGCTCCCAGCCCTCGACGAGCAGCCGGCCGAGCAGGCCGGACGCGCGATCGCGGCCAGCGGCGGCGGAGCCGAGCTCGACGAGGTACGGCGCGACGTGCGCGAGCGCCTCGCCCTCCACGCCGTCGTAGAGCGACTGGCACGCTTCGATCGACTCGCGCAGGAGCGTGCGAATCCGCGGCGATCGAGCGGAGTCGAGCACCGCGTAGAGCTTGCCCGGTTCGCGCGAGAGGGCTTGTTTGGCCGCCTCGGCGCGCGCGTCGCGGGCGGCGCGCTTCGCGAGCTCGGGCCCGCGGTTCTTGCGCAGCCAAGCCGCTTGTCGCGCGGAGACCTGCCCCTCCTCGGCGGCGAGCAGCGACGCGTCGAAGTCGTACGAAGGCGGCGTCGCGCACTCGAAGCTCACGAGGAAGTCCGTCGCGCCCGCGCGGATCCACGCGCCGTTCGCGAGGCTCGCCTTGGCGACCGCCTCGCCGCCGACGAGGGTGCCCTTCGCGCTCTTCAGATCACGCACGGTGCACGCGGCGCCGTCCCACGCGACCTCGAAGTGCGGCGCCGACATGGCGTCGTCGGCGACGACGAGGTCGGCGGGGGCGCGCCGGCCGACCTTGACCGATTGACCCGGCGCGAGGGCGCGCTTCGTGCCGCCGAGCTTGCCGCCGCACACCTCGAGGATGACGTGCTGCACGGTCACGAGCCCTTGTTCGCGCGCGCCGCCTCGCGCTCCTGCTTCTTGCGCTCGCACTCTTCGCAGAAGGGCTCGTCCGTGCGGAGCGTCTCGGCTTGATCCGAAGAGCCGATGATCACAGTCGGACAGCCGATCACGATCTTGCCGCCGTGCTCGCACGAGTCGCCGAGGCGCGCCGCCTCTTGGTTGCCGATGATGACGTTCGAGCTCCCCTGCGACACCTTGTCCGGAGGGCCGACGCACACGAGCGCGTCGGTCACGCGCGCGGCGGGCAGGAAGCCAATGAGCACCGTCGGCTCGCCCGTGACGACGGGCCCGCCCACGTGCGGGACCGGCCCCGGCTCGACCTTGGGGCAAACGTGCATGTCCGTGATGCGAGCCGCAGGAGGCATGACGCGTGGCCTTTCAGACGGTGGTCGGATCGAGGACTTCGGGCAGCGGGATGGCGGGGTCGGTCGCGCTCGCCTTGAACAGGTTCGGGTGCGTCGGCAGCGGGGGCTCGACGACGACGGCCTCCTTCGCGACCTTCGCGTCGTCCGGCGCGGCGGCCTCCCCGCTCCCCGGCGAGCCGCCGGAGTTGATGCGCACCATCGTCCCTCGAATGGTGACGCCGCCCGCGTCGATGCGGATGAAGCCCCCGGGGCCCTTGATCGTGAGATCGCTCGTCGCCTCGATGACGAGGGCCGTCCCGGCCTTGAGGTGGATCTGCTGGCCCGCCTCGAGCGCTTGATTTTTGGCGATCTTCTCGTAGTGATTTTGATCGACCTTCAACGAATACGTGCCGTTGACGAGCTCGTTGCGGACGCCCTGCACCGTGGCGTGGCTGTCCTTCTCGACGCGCTCGCGCCGCGTCTGCTTGATGACGATGTCCTGGTCCATGCCGACGAGCATCAAGTGGTTCCCGTCGGTCTTCTCGATCTCGTCGAGCTTCACGAGCTTCAGGCTCTCGCCGCCGACGAACGAGGTGTGGAGGCCTCCCGTCACCTCGGTGCGGTTCATGCCGACGACCTCGAAGCGGTTCGTGCCCGTCACCTCGGTCTCGTTGTTGGCGACGTACTTGCGACGATCGTGGCCGACGGTGATGTCCTCGTCGTTCTTCACGAGCTTGCGCAGATCCTTCTGCGCCTGCATCCAGAGGAGCTCCTCTTGCTTCAGGTCCTCGAACATCACCTCGTTGAAGCCGTCGCCGCCGAGCGAGCTGTTCGACTTCCACGTGCTGCGCGTCTTGTGGTCGGGCAGCTTGTAGGGCACGCGCTGCGTCTGGTTGAAGACGCGGCCGACGATGATCGGGCAGTCCGGGTCGCCGTCGAGGAAGCCGACGAGCACCTCTTGACCGATGCGCGGCAGCACGATCATGCCGAAGCCGGTGCCCGCCCAGCCCTGGCTCACGCGCATCCAGCACGAGCTCTTCTCGTCGTTCGTGCCCTCGCGATCCCAGGGGAACTGGACGCGCGCGCGGCCGAACTCGTCGGTGTGGATCTCCTGCCCGGCCGGGCCGACGACGACGGCGCTCTGCACGCTGCCGATCTTGGGCTTCTCGGTCTTGAGCGTCGGTCGATACGAGACGTCGACGAACACGGCGCGGCCCGAGTAGACCCACTCGTCGTGCGGCGATCCCTCGATGCGCAGATCGGTGACGAGCAGGTGCGAGCCCTCGTCGAGCTCGGGGTGCGGGTGCTGCGCGACGTTGAAGACGACGCCGGGCGCGAGGTCGGGGCAGTTCGTGTCGAACAGCGCCTGGCGCCGGCCCATGCGCGTCGCGAGCATCACGCGCGAGGCGCGGTCGTTCGCGTACGCGTCGTCGTGCCGGGCGACGCCGCGGTCGTCGGCCGCGGGGGTGTTGCCGTCGGCCTTCGCCCCTTCGATGAGCGCGTAGCCGGGCTGATAGCGATACTGCTCGTACGTGCTCTCGGGCGCGTCGGCCGGCGGCGACTTGCCGAAGAGCTGGTAGGCGGGTCGGCGAAAATCGTAGTCGCGCGCGGTCGTCAGCCCAGGCCGGACCTCGTGCGAGAGGTGCACGTTCGTGACGAACTCGTTCTCGGACGCGCGGTTCGGCTCCTCGACGTACGGGATCGCCGCGCCGCCGCGCTTCTTCGCCTTCTCGAGCTCGTCGCCAAAGACGACGTTCGACCTCTCGGCGTCGGGGAACGTGAACGCGATGCCGGCCTCCTCGACGAGGCGGCTCATGAACGCGTAGTCGGTCTCGCCGTATTGGACCTTGAATTCGAGCTTCGGATACGCGCCGCGGTGGATCTGCCAGACGGCCTGGATGCCCCACTCGCCGAGGAGCTTGTCGACGATGTCGGGGATCGACAGGTGCTGGTAGATGCGGTTGTTGCGGCGCTGCGTGAGGAGCCACGCCTTCGGCGCGATGTGGAAGAGGTACGTCGACTCGGCCTTCTGCCCGGCGATCGGCGCGACGCCGTGCACCTGCTCGGCGTGGTGGCAGACGCCGTGCAGGCTCCGCGCGCCGAGGCCAGCGACGTGCTTCGTCCCCGCGGTGAGATCGAGCGACGCGGGCTGCCCGACGATCGCCTCGAGGTCGACGTCGGACGCCTCGCTCCGCGCCCACACGCGCAGGTTGAAGAGCGTCGAGATCGCCTCGTCGAGGATGAAGCGGCGCACCGACAAGGCCTCGCCGGAGCCGACTGACAGGTTCAAGATCGTCATGACCGGTCCACCCCGTATCGAATCGAGTCGAATCGCGGCCCGCCACAGCGGAGCCGCCTCGATGGCTCGCCTGCTCGCGATCGCGCGGCGAGGGACTATCGCACAAACCCGCGGGCGGGTGGCGCGCCCGGCCGCTCGGCCCGGGTCGCTCCGGCGCGCGCGCGTGAGGATCGCGCGCACACCCCGCCGCGCTCTTCATACGCTCGGCCGCGGCCGTGGTTCCTCGGTCGGGGCCACTTCGTCGCAAACGTCCGCCGATGCGCGATTCGCCGACTGACGCGGCCCGCGCCCGGTTAAAGGAGTCGCGGTGGAACCGTCGCTCGACGCGTTCGCCGACGTCCCGTACACGCGGAGCTACCACCGCGAGCTCGAGCCGGGGCCGCTCCGCGTGCTCGCTGCGCTGGCGGGGCTCGCGCCGCCGCCCGCGCGCGGCTTCTCGTTCTGCGAGGTCGGCTCCGGCGCGGGCGTGACGCTGAACGCGCTCGCGGCCGCGAACCCGGGCGCGCGCTTCGTCGGCGTCGACGTGAGCGACGAGCATGTCGCGATCGCCGAGCGCGCCGCGCGCGAGGCCGGCCTCGGCAACGTCGAGCATCTTCGAAAGGACGCGCGGGATCTCGCGCAGCTCGGCGACGAGCGCTTCGATTTCGTCGCGCTGCACGGCGTGTACTCGTGGGTCGGCGCGGACGTGCGCGCGGCGATCGCGGCGTTCGCGCGCGACCGGCTCGCGCCGAACGGCCTCCTCTTCGTCTCGTACAACGCGCTCCCGGGCTGGACGGCGCTCGCGCCGCTCCGCGCGCGCATCCGCGACGAGGCCGTGCGGGCGACGGGCGAGCCGCTCGAGCGAGCGCGCCGCGCGGTGCTCCGCGCCGCCGAGCTCCGCGACGCGGGTGACGCCGCGCTCGGGACGAAGGCCGCGCGCGCGATGATCGACGTGCTCCTCGTCGCCGATCCCCGGTACGTCGTGCACGAGCTCCTCACGCGCGACTGGGAGGCGTTCTCGTCGAGCGACGTCGCGGACGAGCTCGCGCGCGTCGATCTACACCGCGTGGGCCAGCTGCCGCTGTGGGAGAACGTGCTCGAGCTCGCGACGCCCGCCGGCGCGCTCGACGGTCTGCGCGGCCTCGGCGAGCGCGATCTCGAGGCAAAGAAGGACGCCGCGGTCGGGCGCCTGCTGCGGCGCGACGTGTTCGTCCGCGGCGCGCCGAGGCTCGACGCGGCGGGCTCGCGCGCGTTCTTCGCCGAGACGCCGTTCGGGGCGACGACGCGCGCGCCCGCGTCGGAGGTCAGCCTGCCGCACCACACGCTCACCTTCTCGGGGTCGGTCTACGCGCCGCTGCTCGACGCGCTCGGCCGCCGCGCCGCGCCGCTGATCGATCTCGCACGCACCGAGCCTGAGCTCGCGTCGCTCCCCATCGCGAGCGTGCTCGAGGCCGCGCGGAACCTCGTCATCGCCGGCGTCGCCGCGCCGTTCGTCGAGCGCGTCGACGGCATTTGGGAGCTCGAGGCCGCCGCCCCCGACGACGACGGCGCGTGGACGGTGGACCTCGCGCACGAC
>DASYCF010000469.1:0-1946 GCA_036500365.1 Byssovorax sp. | reverse complement strand
CGGCCGGGCCACGACGCCGACGCGAGGCCGCGATCGATCGACGACGCCATGCGCTCGAAGCCCGGGTGCGAGGCGAGCGACCCCGCGACGGCCGACGCGAGCGCGGCGTTGTGCCGCTGGTGCGGCCCCTCGAGCGCGACGTTCGACGCCGACGCGGCCCCGCCGACCGCGAACACGGGCGCGCCGATCGCGCCGGCCACGTCGCGCACCGCCGCGAGCGCCTCGTCTCCGAGCGCGCCCACGATCAGCGGCACGCCCGCGCGGGCGACGCCGGCCTTCTCGCGCGCGACGAGATCGCGCGTCGCGCCGAGCCACTCGGTGTGGTCGAGATCGATCGACGTGATCGCGCACGCGAGCGGCGCGCGCATCGTGTTCGTCGCGTCGAGGCGACCGCCGAGCCCGACCTCGATCACGGCGAGATCG
Source organism: Byssovorax sp. (assembly GCA_036500365.1). GTDB lineage: Bacteria > Myxococcota_A > Polyangia > Polyangiales > Polyangiaceae > DASYCF01. Next base: position 1,523 of record DASYCF010000469.1, on the reverse strand, counting down.
ACGCGCGCGTCCCGAAACGCGACGAACGCCGCCGCGGTGAGCGTCTCGAAGAACGTGAGCTCGACGCCGGCCCCGTCGAGCACGGTGGCGAGCGCCGCTTCGAAGCGAAGATCGTCGATCGACTCGCCGTCGATGCGAATCCGCTCGGCGAACCGGCAGAGGTGCGGCGACGTGTAGAGCCCGGTCGAGAGGCCGGCGGCGCGCGCGATCGACTCGACCATCGCGCTCGTCGAGCCCTTGCCGTTCGTGCCGGCGACGTGCACGGCGCGGAGGGCGTCCTGCGGGTCTCCGAGGCGCGCGAGCGCCTCGCGCATGCGATCGAGGCCGAACTCCATGCCCCGCGCGGCGCGCCGCTGGACCTCGTCGAGGCGCGCGCGCAGCGTCACGGCCGGAGCGACGTCGGCGCGCGCACCGACACGGGCAGCGCGGGCAGGCCCGAGAGCTGGCGCACGATCGCCCCGATGCGCGCCTTCATCTCGAGCCGCGGGACGATGGCGTCGACCATGCCGTGGTCGAGCAGGAACTCCGCGCGCTGGAAGCCCGCCGGGAGCTTCGCGCGGATGGTGTTCTCGATGACGCGCGCGCCCGCGAAGCCGATGAGCGCCTTCGGCTCCGCGATGTTGACGTCGCCGAGGAACGCGAAGCTCGCGGCGACGCCGCCCGTCGTCGGATTCAAGAGCACGCTCACGAACGGCAGGTGCACGGCGCGGAACCGCTCGAGCGCGGCGACGCCCTTCGCCATCTGCATGAGGCTCAAGATGCCCTCCTGCATGCGCGCGCCGCCCGACGCCTGGAGCAGCACGACCGGCAGGCGCGCCTCGGTCGCGCGCTCGAAGAGGCGCGTCACCTTCTCGCCGGCGACGGAGCCCATGCTGCCGCCCATGAACGCGAAGACGAACGCGCCGTACGCGATCGCGGTGCCGTCCATCTCACCCGCGCCGATCTCGACCGACTCGCGCGCCTTGGTCTTCTTCTGCGCAGCGGCGACGCGCTCTTTGTAGGTCTTGCCGTCGCTGAAGGAGAGCGGATCGGCGGGCGCGAGGCCCTCGTCCCACACGTCGAGCGCGCCGCCGTCGAGCAAGAGCTCGCGCCACCGCGGCGCCTCGAGCTTGTGGTGCTGTCCACAGAGCGGGCAAACCTCGAACGCGGCCGCGAGCTCGCCCGCGGTGAGCGTCTGCCCGCAGCCGTCGCAGCGCCGGAAGATGCCGGCGCCGACGCTCTTCTTCTCGCTCGCGTGCGTCGTCGGCGACGTCTTCTCCGGCCAGCTGCCCGAGCGCGGTTCGCGGTCGTTCATCGCGCGTCAGCCCTTCATCTCGACGACGTCGGGGCCGACGCGCAGCGTGGGCTGCGTCTTCGCCTGCACCTCGCGCGCGGACACGCCCGGCGCGAGCTCGCGGAGGACGAGGCCGTCGGCCGTGACGTCGATCACGGCGAGGTCGGTGATGATGCGGTGCACGACGCCGCGGCCCGTCAGCGGGAGCGCGCACTGGTCGAGGATCTTGGGCGCGCCGCCCTTTGCCGCG
>DASYCF010000468.1:0-6206 GCA_036500365.1 Byssovorax sp. | reverse complement strand
TCCGCGTCGGCTCGCGAACGGCCGACGCGAGATCGACGGCGGCGAGACGGCGCTCGCTGCGCTCAATAGCCGAAGTTCGGGTGCTGCTTCTTCTTGCTCGGCGCAGGCGCGTGCCCTGGCTTCTGACCCTTCGGCGTCCATTTCGGCGCCGCGCTCGCCGCCTCGCTCGGCTCGTCGTCCGCGGGCTCTGCCGTGGGCGCAGCCGTCGCTGCGGCGCTCGGTTCGGCGCTCGCGTCGGCCGTCGGCGCGGCGGACGGCACGTCGGCGGCCGTCGCGGTCGGCGCTGCGGTGGGCGCGCTCGTGGGCGTCGGGATCGCGGACGCCGGCGCGATGATGGCCGCGGGCGGCGGCGGCGGGGTCGCGGCGACCGGCGTAGCGTCGGGCGCTGCCGCGGCGGGCGTGGGAGCGCCGCCTCGCGCGGTGAACAGGATGATCGTGAGCGCGAGCATCGCGACCGCGCCGACGCCCGTGAGCGCGACCATCTTGCGGCCGCGCGCGTCGGACATGAGGACGTTCCCCGCCGCCTGCATCGCGCGGATCGGGTCGACGGACGCGAGCCTGCGCGCCTCGGTGAAGTCCATCGTCGTCGCCGGCGTGGAGGGCGGGACGGCGGCGAACGCGCCGCTCGGCGACATCGACGCGGACTGCCTCGGGTCGAACGATCCGTCAGGCAGCGCGTTCGGGCCCGTCGGGTCGCCGGGCCTCCGGTTCATGACCGCGGTGCCGCGCGGCGCGAAGCCGCCGTCGACGGGCGACCACGGCGCCGTCGCGCCCGGCGTCCCGTGCGCGCCGCTCGGCGCGTCGAACGCGGACACGCGCAGCCCGCCGCTCGCCGCGTGGGCTCCGCTCGCCGCGCCGAACGCGTGCGCTCCGCTCGCCGCGTGAGGGCCGCTCGCGGCGTGCGGACCGCTGCCGGGAGCGCGCGCCATCGTCGTCGGCGCGTCGGCCGCTGCGTCGGCGGCGAGCGGCCCGTTCTCCGGCGGGCGCGGCGCGAACACGGCGCCCGACGGGCCGGAGCCGCTCGGCCGCGACACCGGCCCAGGCGGGAGCGGCGGGCTCGGCGTGAGCGAGATCGGCGCGAGCAGCGACCCCGATCCCGGCGTCCCCAACGCGTGCGTCTGCGGCGCGGCGCGGGGGCCAGGAGCCGCCGCGCTCGTCGTCGACGTCTCGTCGAGGAGCTTCGCGCCGGTGCCCGCGACCACGGCCTCGAACGCCGCGGCCATCGCGGGCGCGCTCGGGAAGCGCTGCGCGGGATCGCGAGCGAACGCGCGCTCGAAGAACGCGTCGACCCCGGGCGGCAGGTCGCGCGCGAACTGCGTCGCGACGGGCAGCGGGTCGATGCAGAGCTTGATGACCAGATCGCCGATCGAGTCGCCCTGGAAGGGTTTGTCGCCCGTGATCGCGCGGAACACGATGACCGCGAGCGACCAGAGGTCGGTCTTGTGGTCGAGCACGCGCACGCCGCGCGCCTGCTCGGGGCTCATGTACGAGGGCGACCCGAAGACGATGCCGGTCTTCGTCGCGTTGTCGTTCGGGTCGAGCTCGCCGTGCATGTTCTGCAGCTTGGCGACGCCGAAATCGAGGAGCTTCACCACCTCGTCCTCGTCGAACCGGGCGAGGAAGATGTTGCTCGGCTTGAGGTCGCGGTGGATGACGCCCGCGTCGTGCGCGCGCTTGAGCGCCTTGGCCGCCTGCGTGAGGATCTTCGACGCGTGCTGGAGCGGGATGCGCTTCGACTTGCGGAGCCGCTCGCCGAGATCCTCGCCCTCGAGCAGCTCCATCGCGATGTACGGCACGCCGTCGTCGAGGCCATGGTCGAGGATCTGGACGACGTGCGGCGATCGGAGCGCGGCGGCGGCGCGCGCCTCGCGTTCGAAGCGGACGCGCGACTCGGGCGTGTCCGCGAGCGGGTCCATGAACTTCACCGCGACGGGCATGTCGAGCTGCGCGTGGCGCGCGGCCCACACGGAGCCCATGCCGCCCTTGCCGATCATGCGCTCGAGGCGGTACTTGCCACCGATGACGGTGCCCTTGACGAGCTCCGTCACGCGCGCGCCTCCGCCGCAAACCGAGCGGAGATCGAGCGCTTACACGGCGAAGAGGGGCAGGCGGCGTCCGGCATCCCTTACCCGAGGGATGGTATCACGGTTGCCGCAGAGGGCCGCCTCAGCCGCAGACGCCGGTCGAATCGCAGCGCGCGACGACGGCGCCGGCGCCGTTCGCCCCTGTGACGAAGATGCCGGTGCCGGAGACCTGGACGGACTGGAAGAACGCGGCGCTCGGCGTCGGCGCGTCGAAGATGGTGGTGAACGTCGGCGACAGCTTCAAGATGACGGCGGTGCCTGCGGCGGGCGCGGCGGCGTCGTCGAGGCCCTTTCCGCCGACGACGAGGAGGTTCGTGCCGTCGTCGGTGATGCCGTAGAGCGCGTCGTCCTTCGCCGTGTCCGACGGATGAAACACGAACGTGTCCGCGAGCGTGAGGTCGCTCGCCGTGATGCGCGCGACGAAGCCCGCCTGCTTGCCGTCGGTCGCGGCGCCGTGGCCGACCACGAACACGAACCCGTCGAACGAGAGCATCTGCGTCGGAACGGGGTTCGCGAGCGGGATCGTGACGTTCGTCGGCGAGTCCGCCGGATCGCACGAGCACGCCGGGTGCGACGCGCAAGACGCGTCGACGTACGGCACGAACACGAGGTCGCCCGACGCGTCGATCGAGCCGACGAGCACGCCGTCGCCGCCCGAAGGCGCGACGCCGAACGCCGAGACGCTGTTCACGTCCGTGTACTCGCACGGCGTCCCGCCCGAGGCCCGCTCGCGCACGAGCCACGTCGTCGCCGGCGATCCGGTGACGCCGACCGCCCACAGGTCGCCGTCCGAGCCGACGAGCAGGTCCGCGATGCGATCGTCGGTGCCGCTGCCGATCGCGGCGTTCCACGAGGCGCCGGTCGTCTTGGGCACGCTCCCGAGGAACGGCGGCTGCGCGTCCTGCTCCCCCGCGAAGAAGAGCCGCGTCGACGACGCCGCGAACGGGAGGTCGCCGATCGACGGCGAGACCGGGCCCGCGTACGTCGTCGAGAGCTCGACGTGGCCGGTGCATGCGTCGAACGTGCCGATCCACGACGACTCGCCCGACGCGGTCGACTCCGCGCCGCCGACGTAGAGCGTCTGCCCGTCGAGGGCGAGGCGGCCGGCCAGCGTCACCTGCTCGGGCGTCGTCAGCCAGGGGCCGCACGCGACGCAGTTCGTGCCCATGCACTCGGCGTCGCCCGGGCACGCGGGGCACATGCCGTGGCAGCCGTCGTCGCCGCATGTGCCCACGGGACAGTGGGGCGTGCAGCCGCTCGCCGTCGTCGCCTGCGTGCCGCTCGCGGGGCTCGACGCGCCGGCCTCGGTGCCGGCGTGCGTGGACCCGCCGCCCGCGCTGCCGGACTGGATGACCTCCGACTCGCTGATGTCGAGCGAGCACGCGACCGCGAGGCAAGCGGCGCAGCCGTAGAGGGGCCAGCGCATATCGCGCGATGGTACTCGACGGCGCGCGGGTCGTCGCGTCCGCCTCGTCGCGCGCGCCGATTCGAGTAAGGTGCGCGCGCTTTGCGGAATCGCACGACGCTCGTCTCCACCCTGTTCCTCGTCTCGGGCGCGACGGGCCTCCTCTACGAGGTCGCGTTCTCGAAGCTCCTCGCCTACGTGTTCGGCGCGACGGCGTACGCGGTGAGCACCGTGCTCGCGTCGTTCATGGGCGGGCTCGCCCTCGGCGCGTTCCTCGGCGGGAGGTTCGCGGCCCGCGCGCGCCGGCCGCTCGTCGTGTACGGCGCGCTCGAGCTCGTCGTCGGCGCCGTGTGCGCCGCGTCGCCCGCGGCGCTCGGCTTCGTGACCGACGCCTACGTCGGGCTCGCGCGTTCGATGCCGGGGTCGCTCGCCGCGCTCACCGCCGTGCGCTTCGCGCTGACGGCCGTCGTCGTCGTCGTGCCGACGGTCGCCATGGGCGCGACGCTGCCGGTCCTCTCGCGCGTCATCGCCGGGCGCGGCGCCGGCGACGACGCGCGCCTCTCGCGGCTCTACGCGATCAACACGGCGGGCGGCGCCGCGGGCGCGCTCGCGAGCGCGTACGCGATCCTGCCGATGCTCGGCGTGCGCGGGACGATGGCGGCGGCCGCCCTCGCGAACGTCGCGATCGGCGTCACCGCGGCGTTCGTCGGGCGCGGCGACGTCGCGCCCGCGATCGACGAGCCCGTCTCCGGCGTGGCGGCGTCACCTTCGCCGACCGAAGAGGCCGACGCCGACGCGCGGCTCTGGCTCGGGCTCGCGTTCGCGTCGGGCTTCCTCGTGTTCGCGGCGGAGGTCGTCGAGACGCACCTGCTCGCGCTGCTCATCGGCAACAGCGCGTACGCGTTCGGCCTCATGCTCGCGGTGTTCCTCGTGTGCCTCGCGTTCGGGGCGTCGCGCGCGGCGCGGTTCTCGGCGCGTCACGGCGAGCTCGCCCTCGCGCGCGGGCTCGTCGTCGCCGCGATCGCGATGGCCGTCACGCTGCCGCTGTGGGACCAGCTGCCGCGCATCTTCATCGGCGTGGGCGCCCGCGTGACGAGCTTCCACGGGCGCGAGGCGTGCCGCGCCCTCGCCGCGTTCGCGATCCTCGCGTTGCCGACGTACTGGATGGGCACGACGTTCCCGCTGCTGCTCGGCCGCATCGCGGGTCGTCGCGACGTCGCCGCGGCGGTCGGCCGGCTCACGGTGGCGAACACCATCGGCACCATCTTCGGCTCGATCCTGACGGGCTATTTCCTGCTGCCGACGCTCGGGTCGCAGGGGTCGCTGCGGGCCGTCGCGGCGGGCTTCGCGGCGTCCGCGTTCGTCGCCGCGTGGGCCGCGCGCGGGCGCGTGGCGTCGTCGTCGGGCGGGCGGCTCTACGCGTTCGCTGCAGCGGCGGCGGTGCTCGCGCTCGTCGCGCCGAGCTGGAACCTCGCGCGGCTCACGAACGGTTCGAACGTGTATTTCTGGGGTCGCCCGGCGCCCGACAAGATCGAGTTCGCGCGCGAAGACGTGCACGGCGGCTTCACCAGCGTCGAGACGCTCGGCGGCGTGCACACGCTGCTCACGAACGGGAAATTCCAGGGCGACGACGGCTTCGAGATGACGGCGCAGCGCCGCTTCGCGCACTTCCCGTCGATGTTCGTCGATCGCTGGGAGAACGCGCTCGTCATCGGCCTCGGCACGGGGACGACGCTCGGCACGATCAGCTCGTACCCGTGGAAGCACATCGACGTCGCCGAGATCTCGCCCGCGATCGTCGAGGCTGCGCACACCTATTTCAAGGGGCCGAACCGCGGGGCGCTCGACGATCCGCGCGTGCACCTCTACCTGAACGACGGGCGCAACCAGCTGCTCGTGTCGACCACCTCGTACGACCTCATCACGATGGAGCTCTCGAGCGTCTGGTTCGCCGGCGCGGCGAGCTTGTACAGCAAGGAGTTCTACGAGCTCGCGCGGGCGCGCCTCACGCCGACGGGCGTCCTCCAGCAGTGGGTGCAGCTCCACCACATCCGGCGGCAGGAGCTGGCCGTCATCGTGCGCACGCTGCGCGCGTCGTTCCCGCACGTGGCGCTGTTCGTCGGCGGCGCGCAGGGCATCCTCGTCGCGAGCGGGCGTCCGCTCGTCGCCTCGCGCGAGAACCTCGCGAAGCTCGCGGCGCGCCCCGCCATCGTCGAGACGCTCGGCGGCGCGAGCTTCGACGACGTGCTCGCCGAGCTCGTGACGTCGGAGGCCGACCTCGATCGGTTCGTCGCCGAGTCTGACGCGCCTTCGCTGCTGTCGACCGACGACAACCTCTACCTCGAGTACGCGACGCCGAAGGGCAACGTGTTCGACTACAAGGCGTCGCTCGATCAGGCCGTCGCGACGCTGCGCCGCTACGCCCCGGCGGACGTCGCGGCGCGCCACCTCGGGCCGTGATCGCGGTCGACGCCGGTCACTCGACGCGACGCGTGATCAGCCGATGAGGATGGTCCCCGAGTCGGTGATGTGGAGCGAGATGCTGCTCGCGTTGAAGAAGATCGAGTTCGCCGTCACCAGCACCTGATCCGGCGTGATGCCGAGGCGCGTATCGGCGACGGCGCAGCGGATGAGCTTGTCCTTGATCTGGATCTCGTTGTCGTCGGCGACGGCGGGCGCCTGGAGGTTCTTGCCGGCGGTCGTCTTGCCGATGTGCA
>DASYCF010000467.1:0-6066 GCA_036500365.1 Byssovorax sp. | reverse complement strand
CGGTCCACGCGGCGAGCGACGCCGCCGCGTCCTTCGGCGTGCAGAGCGCGTCGCCGCAGTCGAGGCCGTCGTCGCACGGGAGCGGCAGCGCGATGATGGCGGGGCAATTCGTGTGCGTCGCGGCGAGCGCGAGCTCCGCGTACGACATCGCAAAGTCGCCCGGACGCGCGGCAGAGGCCGCCGTGCACGCGACGCGCCCCGCCGCCGCCGCGTCGCCGCGCACCGCGATCGGGATTGCCCACTGCACGGGCCACGCGAAGCCGCGACCCCACGACTCGGGTGGCTTCGCGAGGCCGTCGCGCATCCGCGCGAGCGCCGCGGTCACGACGCCAGGCGCGTCGACCGGGCAGAGCCGCGCCGCGCGCGCGTACGCCTCACCCTTCGTCGCGTCGACGAGCGCGGGGCAGAGGTCCGCGGCGACCGCCGCGCGCTCTTCGCGAGGGAGCAGGCGCAGCGCGATCATCCACGGCTCCTCGGCGCCGCTCCACGCGAACGGTGGGATCGCGCGATCGGCGAGGCCGCCGAGGAGCGCGCGCACGCCGGGGGCGCCTGCGCGCTCTCGCACGAGCGACTCGAGCGCCGCGTACGTCGCCTCGAGGTCGTCGACGCTGCGCCGATCCGCCTCGTGGCACGCCACGATCGCCGGCGCGACGGCGTCGATCGCTGGGAGCGCGTGAAAGTCCGGAGCGTCGCCGCCGCCGAGATCGCTCGCGCAGTCGAGCAGGTGCTCGCCGTGCTTGCCGAGGCGGATGCCTCGCCAGCGCGCGCCGTCTTCGCGGCATCGAAACGCGATCGTCGCGCCGGCCGCGTCCTCCGCGAGATCGACCGCCGTGCACGCGACGCGTTCGTCGAACGGAGCCGCCGTCGCGACGTGGAGCGCGAACCACGTCACCGATCCGAGCGCCGCGGCGAGGCCCGTCATCGGCCTCGCGTCGCGCACGAGCGTCACCTTCACGGGCGCGTCGAGGTGCTCGTAGCTGTCGCGCCCCTCGTGGAACGTGCACGAGCGACAGCCGGCGAGCGCGAGCGCGAAGGACAGCCCCAAAAGCCGCGCCCCCGCGTCGCTCGTCACGCGTCGACTCCCGAGTCCGGCGTATAGACCGCCGGGCCGCGACGACAGCCGGCGGCGAGGGCGAGCGTTCGGGCGCGGCGTGCAGGCTTCAAGGCGGCTCGATTCGAAGCCGCATGGGACCACACGCCGCCCGCGTTGACGACCGCCGCGGCGCGCGAGGCATGGTACGAGGCGACGACCAAGGAGAGCCCATGAACGTCCAGGATTTCATCAGCGAGTTCCTCAACTCCGAGCACGGCCAGAGCGCGGCGAGCGCGCTCGCCGACAAGGGCGTCTCCGACGACGTCGCCCAGCAAGCGCTCTCGGAGGCCGCCGCGGCCGGTCACGCGCACACCGAGGAGCAGGGCGGCGGCCTCCTCGGCAACAACGCGGGCAAGAGCTTCCTCGGCGCGCTCGCCGCCGGCCTCGTCAAGGGCGACGGCCTCTGGGGTTCGATCGGCGATGGCCTCGAGGGCGTGCTCGTCGGACGCATCACCGAGGCGATCGCAGCGCGCGTCGGCGTCGACCCCGGCACGGCCGCGACGATCGCCGCGACCGTCACGCCGTACGTCGCGAGCTTCATCAAGTCGAAGCTCGCTGGCTGATCTTCGCTCGACGCTCCACGGCCTCAGGCGCGCAGGCCCGGGGCCTCGCGGCCGGTCGTCTCGACGTACTCCGCGTAGCCGCCGCCGTAGACGTGCGGCCCCTCGGGGCCGAGCTCGAGCACGCGGTTCGAGAGCGCGCGCAGCACGTGGCGGTCGTGCGACACGAAGAGCATCGTGCCCTCGTAGCCGGCGAGCGCGTCGACGAGCATCTCCTTCGTGCCGAGGTCGAGGTGGTTCGTCGGCTCGTCGAGCACGAGGAAGTTCGGCGGGTCGTAGAGCATCTCGGCGAGCACGAGGCGCGCCTTCTCGCCGCCGGACAGGATGCGGCACGGCTTCTCGATCTCGTCGCCCGAGAACCCGAACACGCCGGCGAGCGTGCGCAGCGAGCCGACGCTCGCCTTGGGGAACTTGCCGATGAGCGCCTCCCAGACCGTCTGCGTCGGGTCCAGGATGTCCATCGCGTGCTGGGCGAAGTAGCCGACCTTCACGCTCTGGCCCACCGTGACGCGGCCCTCGTCGGGCTCGCTCGCGCCGACGACGAGCTTGAGCAGCGTGCTCTTGCCGGCGCCGTTCACGCCCATCACGCACCAGCGCTCGCCGCGCCGCACGAGGAGGTCCACCGAGTCGTGCACGACGCGCGCGCCGTACGCCTTCGACACGCCGTCGAGCTTCGCCACGTCGTCGCCCGAACGCGGCGCCTGCGGGAAGTCGAAGCGCAGCTTCTTCTGCCGGCGCGGCGGCTCGACGCGCTCGATCTTCTCGAGCTTCTTCACGCGCGACTGCACCTGCGCGGCGTGGCTCGCGCGCGCCTTGAACCGCGCGATGAACGCCTCCTCCTTCGCGAGCATCGCCTGCTGGCGCTCGAACTGGCTCTCGGCCTGAACGTCGAGGAGCGCGCGCTGTGCGACGTAGAAGTCGTAGTCGCCCGAGAACACCGTGAGCTCGCCGCCGTCGATCTCGACGATCTTGTTCGCGATGCGGTTCATGAACGCGCGGTCGTGGCTCGTGAGCATGAGCGCGCCCTCGAAGCCCTTGAGGAACGCCTCGAGCCAGATGATCGACTCGATGTCGAGGTGGTTCGTCGGCTCGTCGAGGAGCATCGCGTCGGGCTTCATCAAGAGGATGCGCGCGAGCGCGACGCGCATCTTCCAGCCGCCGGAGAGGTTGCCGACGTCGCCCTCGACCACGTCGCCCGCGAAGCCGAGGCCGGCGAGGATCTCGCGCGCGCGCGCCTCGAGCGCGTAGCCGCCGAGCTCCTCGAAGCGCGCCTGCGCCTCGCCGAACTCGGCGACGAGCTGCTCCATCTCGTCCATGCGCGCGGGATCGGCGAGCGCGTGCTCGAGCTCCTTCAAGCTGGTCGCGGCGTCGCTCACCGGGCCGGCGCCGTCGAGCGTGGCCGCGAGGACGCTCTTGCCCTTCATCTCGCCGACGTCTTGGCTGAAGTAGCCGATGGTCGTGCCGCGATCGACGGAGACCTGGCCCATGTCGGGCTGCTCCTCCTTCACGATCATGCGGAAGATCGTCGATTTGCCGGACCCGTTGGGCCCGACGAGGCCGACCTTCTCGCCCTTGAACACGGCGCACGAGGCGTCCATGAAGAGGATCTGGCGACCGTGTTGCTTGCCGATGGAGTCGAGGCGAATCACGTCGCGCGCCTCCTAGCATGGCGGCGGCCGCTCGCGCCCGCGAGATCGCGAAGGGCCTTGCTCGGGTGCGCGGCGGGCGCTCTCATTGGACCGTGAGCATCGCCGGCGTGGACGAGGATCTCCGCGCTCTCCCGCGTCGTCGCGTCTTGACGTCGCGCCGCGCGCTCGACGTGCCCGAGCTCGGCGCCCGCGTCAGCACGTACGGGATCTTGCACGCGCGCTACCGCCTGCACGCCGTCGAGAACCGGCGCGTGGTCTGCGAGGACGCGGCGCTCGTGCCTGCGTTCGAGCGCTGCGGGCACGGCGGGCGCCCCGTGGCGACGCTCCTCGTCGACGGCGCCGCGCGCGTGCGCGCCCACGACAAGGCCGAGGATCTCGCGCCGGGCGATGTGCTCGCGATGGACGCGAAGGACGCGATCGTCATGCGACAAGAGGGCGCGCGCTACGCCGCGCTCGCGTTCGAGTGGGACCCGGACTGGCTCGGCGCGCGGCCCGCCGCGTTCACGCGCGCGCGCGTCGATCACGCGACGCTCGCCGAGCTCGACGCGATCGTCCTGCGCATGGCCGCCGGCGCGTCGACCGCCGCGATGGTCGTCCGCGTCGTCGAGGTGCTGCGCGCCGGCGGCGTCGACGTGCGCATCCCGTCCGAGGACGAGTGCGTCGAGGAGGTGAGCGACAAGACCGCCGCGCTCGCCGCCGCGCTCGACGACATGCTCTCGAACCTCGACGAGCAGCCCATGATCACCGACCTCGAGCGGCGCCTCGGCGTCACGTCGCGGCAGGTCAACCGCATCGTCGCGTCGTACAACAAGCGCTACGGCTTCAACGCCGTCGGCTGGAGCGACGCGCGGAGCCGCCGCCGCCTGTTCGTCGGCTTCGCGCTGATGACGGTCCCCGGCGCGACCGCCGAGCTCGTCGCGCACGCCGTCGGCTACCGCGCGCCGTCCGCGTTCTCGAACGCGCTCAAGGAGGCCGGCCTCACGGCGCCGTCCGCCGTCGCGAAGGCCGTCGCCGCCCTCGCCGCCAGGTAGCCGGTCCTCGCCGAGCGGGCCGCGGACGACCTCGGTGTGGGTGGCGCTGTGGGGGCGGCGCTCCCCATCGCGACTACAGCACGAACTGATCGCCGATCGCCATCACCTGGAGGTTCGCGCCCTGGAGCTTGGCGCACTCCTTCTCGACCTCGGCCTGGAACGCTGGCTTGATGTGATAGAGCAGCGTCGGCAGGTCCTTCGGCGCGCGGAACTTCGCGAGGTCCTTGCCGAGCGTGCGCGGCGTGTGGTGACCGCTCACCGTCGCGAGCTTCTGCTCGCGGTTCGGAAAGCTCACCTCCATGAGCAGCGCGCGCAGGTTCGGCTGCTCGTTCAGCACCTCCCACATGCGCTCCGTCGGCCCCGTGTCGCCGCTGTAGGCGATCGCGCCGGATTTTCCCTCGATGACGAACGACGCCGCCTCGATCGTGTGATCGACGAGCACGGCGCGCACGCGGTAGCCCGCGATGTCGACCGTCTTCTCGGGCTTCAGCTCGAGGTACTCGATGGTCGGCTTGCCCGCGCTCGGGATCTTCGAGAAGTCGGGCCACAGGCGATCGTTGAAGAAGTGCTTACGCAAGGTGCGCAGCGTGTCCTTCGTGCCGGCGATGATGAGCGGCGCGCACTGGAGCTGGCACCGGTTGTCGGCGAGGGTCGCGAGGTCGCGCACGTGGTCGAGGTGCGCGTGGCTCACGAGCACGGCGTCGAGCTTCGCCTGGTCGGGGATCTCCATGCCGCTCGTGAGCGCGCCCGCGTCGATCGCGAGCACGTCGTCGACGAGGAACGCGCTCGTTCGATGGCGCGGGGATTCGCCGCCGTGACAGCCGATGACGCGGAGCTCCACGCGCTAGCTCTCCCCGCCGAACTTCTGCGGCATCTCGAGGAACTCGAGGAAGTCTTGCAGGCGGCCGACGTCGGCGACGACGATCGCGTTCGGCTCCTCGGTCGCGAGGCGCAGGCGCTTCAGCCGGTCCATCACGTCGCGCGAGATCGACGGATCGATGCCGACCTCGCGCGCGATCTCGTCGGCCGTCGTGCGGATGCGGATGCCGTCGGCCGTCACCTCGCCGAACGCGTCGGCGTGACGGCTGAGGGCGAGCATGACGCGCGCCTTGGGATCCTGGTGCATGAGGATCTCGATGAGCGTGTCGGCCGAGTCGAGCCGCTTCGCGAGCTTCTTGATGAGGCGCAGCGCGATCTCGGCGTTGCGCGCGACCATCGACTCGAGGGTGCGCGCCTCGATGACGAGGCAGCGCGTCGGCTCGATGACGACCGCCGTCGCCGTGCGCGGCTTGCCGTTCAGGATCGCCATCTCGCCGAGGAACTCGCCGGGGCCGAGCACCGCGAGCACCTTCGCGTCGCCGCCGACCTCCTTCGTGATGCGCACGGAGCCGGACTGGATGACGAACATCACCTCGCCGGCCTCGCCTTCGCGGAAGAGCACCTCGTCGGGCTGGAACTCCCTTCCGAAGCGGGCGAAGAGCGGGTCGGTCATTTCCCGACAGTCTAGCGGCTCGCCGAACCCGATGGCCAAAAAGCGTCGCTCGCGTGATTGTCCGAAATCTACAATCGACGACCGGACCGGCGGCCCCAGGTTCTCGCCATGCAAATCGAGTCCCTCTCCGCCGTCGTGTTCACCTCCCCCGACCCGCAGCGCCTCGCCGCGTTCTACGCGACGCAGCTGGGCATCCCGTTCGAGCGGGAGGCCCACGGTCCGATGCGGAACCACTTCGAGG
>DASYCF010000466.1:0-1816 GCA_036500365.1 Byssovorax sp. | reverse complement strand
TGATGCGGCGCTTCGAGGCGCGGCGCCCCGCGCCGACGCCGCCCCCGGCGAAGCGCCGGCGCGCGCGGTGATCGTCAATCATCCGGAAAGCGCGCCGCTGCGCGATGTCGCGCATCGCGTCGCGCTCACCGAATTGGCGTGCAGCCGGCGCGCGGCCCGAGCCAGGATGCGCGCATGCCCGTCGCGCGAACGAAGAGCGGAGTCGAGCTGACCTACGAAGAGCGCGGCCGCGGCGAGCCGCTCGTGCTGATCTCCGGCATCGGCATGCAGCTCGTCTCGTGGCCCGACGGCCTGCTCGACGCGCTCGCCGCGCGCGGCCTCCGCGTCATCGTGTTCGACAACCGCGACGTCGGCTGCTCGACCAAGCTCACGAGCGCCGGCGTGCCGCCGGTGCGCAGGCTGCTCGCGCGCGCCTTCGTCGGCCTCCCGGTCACCGCGCCGTACACGCTGTTCGACATGGCGGACGACGTGGCCGGGCTGCTCGACCACCTCGGCATCGAGCAGGCGCACGTCGCCGGCACGTCGCTCGGCGGGATGGTGGCGCAGGCGTTCGCGGCGTCGCACCCGCGGCGCGCGCGCACGCTCGCGTCGCTCATGTCGTTCTCGGGCGGGCGGCGCATGCCCGGCAAGCCGAGCGCGACGCTGAAGCTCGTGCGTCGCCCGCCGCGCACGCGCGACGAGGCGGTCGAGTGGCAGCTCGATTTCTTCCGAACCGCGGGCAGCACGGGCTTCTACCGCGACGAGCGCGCCCTCGCCCTCCGCGCCGCGCGCGCGTTCGATCGCGGCCTCTCTCCGGCTGGCTTCGCGCGGCAGTTCGCCGCCGTGCTCGCGACCGGCGACATGCGCCCGCGCCTCGCCGCGGTCACGGCGCCGACGCTCGTGCTCCACGGGAGCGTCGATCCGATCTTCCGGCCCGAGTGCGCCGAAGACACCGCGCGCGCCATCCCCGGCGCCACGAAGCGCATCGTTCACGGCTGGGGTCACGACCTGGCCGAGGGCGTGTGGGACGTCATCGTCCCGCAGATCGCCGATCACGCGTTGGCGCACCGGATCGAAGCCGAGCGCGGGGTCGACGAGACGCGGGCGTAGCGACCCCGTCGGGAACGTCGACGTCGTCAGCCGATCCAGTTCTCGACGCGGATCTGCGGGAAGCGAGCGAAGTCGGTCGGCCGGCGCGTCACGAGGGTGAAGTCGTTCGCGACGGCGGTCGCGGCGATCATCGCGTCGTCCGTGTCGGCGTCGGGCGCGGCGGCGCGGTACTTCGCGAACACCTGCGCGGCGGCGAGATCGAACGGCGCGACCTTCACGCCAGAGACGAGGCGGATGACGTCTTGCATCACCTTCGGCTTCTGCGTCTTGCGCGCGGCGACGAGCAGCTGGCTCACGGTGATGACGCTCGTCCAGCGGTCGCGCGTCGGGATGCTGGTGAGGCGCTTCACGAACGCGCGCGACGGCGTGCGGCGCAGCGCCTCCGCGAGCGTGGCCACGTCGAGGAGATACGCCACGCCCCTACCCCCTGCGCCAGAGCGCCGTCTTCGAGAAGTCTTGTACGAACGCGTCGACGAACGCGTCGTGGTGGCAGCTGCCGCAGAGCGCGAGGAGCGGATCGCCCGTCGCGCCGGCCGCCGGATCGGGCGGGTCGACTTTGTCGAAGTCGGTCATCGGCACGATGGCCGCGATCGCCTGGCCGGAGCGCGTCACCAGCGTGCGGGCGCGCGCGCGCTCGGCCGCGTCGACGGCGTCGAGCACGTGCGTCACGAGGTCGGCGACCGGGATACCGTATTTGAGCACGCGCGCCTCAGCTCGTGATCTTGGC
>DASYCF010000465.1:0-2440 GCA_036500365.1 Byssovorax sp. | reverse complement strand
GACCGCTCGTCTCGCTGCGCCCGTCACGCGCCGCGCCGTGGAGGGCGTCGAACACCTTGGCGAGCGAACGCTCGAGGTCCTCGATGTCTCCGCGCACGAACAAGAACTCCCGTTGAATTTCCTCGATGGTGTGATCCTGCGCCATCATCTCCTTGATGCGCTGGATCTGCCGGACGACGGTCGCGGGATACATCCCCTGCGAGCCCTGATGCTTGCCCTTGCGACCGACGCGGACGCTGCGGGGCAAGAGGCCGAGCTGCACGTATTTGCGCAGCGTGGCCTCGCTGAACTTGATCTCGCGCGAGGCGAAGAACTCGAGGATCTCGGCCGACGTGAGCCCTTGCGGGTGCTCTCGCTCGAGGTCGTCGAGCTCGTCGTCCAGGGTCCGTTGCATCGGTTCCGCGCTCCGGCTGCTGCTTGCTGCATTCGCCCTAGGGACCAACATCCCCGAAGCGCGCGCGAATGTATTCCACTGAGTAGAATACAGTCAATCGCACGCCCTACGATTATCGCAGTGCGGCGCGAACTCGCCGACGCACCGCACGAACGGCGCGAGAGCGGACATTAAATGTCGCATCAGCAGCGCGCTCACCAGCATGGGGGTAGACGTATTTCCCAGGCGCTACGCGGTGTTCGACCGACTTTGACCCACGGTATCTCACATTGTCTTCCCCTCCAATTTCAGTGAGGGTGCGTGCGCAGCCCTCCTTTGTCGCGCTCCGTCGCCGGGTGGCGGCGCGGTAACGTGGCCGCGGCATGCGGACGGCTTCGCCCAGCCAGGAGCGGCTCGTCCGCGACGTCACGGCGCGAGGCGTCCGGACGCGGGTCATCGAGGCCGGCGACGACGACGCGCCCGCGCTCGTGCTCGTCCATGGCTTCCTCGTGTCGCACCGCGCCTTCGACGACGTGATCGACCCGCTGGCCGAGCGCTTCCACGTCATCGCGCCCGACCTGCCCGGCTTCGGCGAGAGCGAGAAGCCGAGCCCGGCGCGCTACGCGTACGGCGTCGAGTCGTTCACCGAGGCGATCGCCGACGTGATCGCCGCGTTCGGCGTCGGCCGCGCGAGCGTCCTCGGCCACGCGATGGGGGGCGCCGTCGCGCTCACGCTCGCGGCGCAGCACGCGGAGCTCGTCCAGCGGCTCGTGGTCGTCGACCCGCTCTGTTACCCGGCGCCCATGGGGTTCTGGCAGCGGCTCGCGCTCACGCCGGTCGTCGGCGGCTTCGCGTTCAAGCAGTTCTTCGGGCGGCGAGCGTTCCGCGCGTACTTTCGTGAAGACGTCGCCGGGCCGCGCGCGGCGCCGAGCCTCGAGCGGATCGACTGGCACTACGCGCGCTTCAACAGCCCGTCGGCGAGGGAGAGCGCGTACGCGGCGCTCCAGGCGGTGCACGACGCGCGCGCCGTCGCCGCCCGCGTCACGCGCATCACGACGCCGACGCTCGTGGTCTGGGGGCGCGACGACGCGATCTTCCCGCCGCAGAGCGCCGCGCGGCTCGCGCGCGAGATCCTCGGCGCCAAGCTCGCCGTGATGGACAGCGGGCACGCGCCACACGAAGAGCAGCCCGACGCGTTCGTCGATCTCGTCGTCCAGTTCCTGGAGGGGCGGCGGTGAACCGCTCGCCGTGGTCGATCGCGGCGCGCCGCTTCGCGCGGAGCCCTGCGGCGATGTTCGGGCTCGTCGTCGCCGTGCTGCTCGTGGCGTTCGCGCTCCTCGGCCCGCTCTTCGCCGCGTGGGCGCCCGACGTGAGCGACTTCTCGATGACGCGCGACGCGTTCGGCGCGCCGCCAGGCCCGAGCGCGCGGCACTGGCTCGGGACCGACGCGATCTTCCGCGACGTCGCGAGCCGCCTCGCGTCGGGCGCGCGCGTGTCGCTGCTCGTGTCGCTCGGCGCGACCGCCGTCTCGAGCGTCGTCGGTACGTCGGCCGGTCTCGTCGCGGGGACGTGCGCGGGCGGGCGCTTCCGCGTCGTCGACGCGGCGCTCATGCGCGTCGTCGACGTCCTGCTCGCGCTCCCGTTCCTCCTCTTCGTCACCGCGGTCGGCGCCGCGGTCGGGCGCACCGACGTCGGGACGATGGTCCTCGTGCTCGGCCTCACCGGCTGGACCGCCGCCGCGCGCCTCGTGCGGAGCAAGACCCTCGAGGTGCGCGAGCGTGAGTTCGTCACGGCGGCGCGCGCGCTCGGCGCGGGGCACGTCCGCGTCGCGCTGAGGCACGTGCTGCCGAACGTCGCCGGGCCCGCGCTCGTGCTCGCGACGTCGCTCGTCGGCCAGATGATCCTCGCGGAGGCGGTGCTCGGCTATTTGACGGTCGGCGTGCAGCCGCCGCGCGCGACCTGGGGGCGCATGCTGCACGAGGCCGAGCCGTACCTCGGCTCGCGGCTCGGGCTCGTCGCCGCGCCTGCGATCGCGATCCTCCTCTCGGTGCTCGCGTTCAGCCGAGT
>DASYCF010000464.1:0-4891 GCA_036500365.1 Byssovorax sp. | reverse complement strand
CCGGGGGTTGACCACGTCGCTCTCGATACGCCCGTCGCGCATCGTGATGATGCGTGGCATCGACGAGGCGAACGTCACGTCGTGCGTCACGACGACGATCGTCGTGCCGTGCTTCCGGTTGATCTCGAAGAAGAGCGACTGCATCGACTCGCTCGTCGCCGAGTCGAGGTTGCCGGTCGGCTCGTCCGCGAGGATGAGCTTCGGCTCGAGGACGAGCGCCCGCGCGAGGGCGACACGCTGCTGCTCGCCGCCCGATAGCTCGCCGGGTCGATGAAGCGCGCGCTGTTTCAGGCCCACCTCCTCGAGGAGGGCGTTCGCGCGAGCCTCGAGCGCGCCGCGCGCTCTGCCTTGGATCAACCCCGGCATCATCACGTTCTCGAGCGCGTTGAACTCGGGCAAGAGGTGGTGGAACTGGAACACGAAGCCGATGGTGCGGTTGCGGATCGCGGCGAGCTTCGAGCTCGAGAGGCCGGTGAGCTCGTCGCCGCCGAGGCGGATTTGGCCGCGCGTCGGCACGTCGAGCGTGCCGATGCAGTGGAGCAGCGTGCTCTTGCCGGCGCCCGACGGGCCGACGATCGCGAGCACCTCGCCCTCGTCGATCGTGAGATCGATGCCGCGCAGCACGTCGAGCTGCCGGCCCATGTGGACGAACGTCTTCTCGAGGCGGGCGACGGTGACGAGCGCAGGCATGGCTACTCCCAGCGGAGCCCCTCGACGGGCTCGAGCTTCGACGCGGCGTCGGCCGGGTACACGGCGGCGAGCGTGCAGATGATGAACGCGCACACGGCGACCAGCGCGTAGTCGCTCGGGTCGACGTTCACGGGGAGCCGGTTGATGTAATACACGTCGGGGTCGAGCCCGACGCCGAACGTCGCGAGGCCGGTGCACAGCGCGAGCGCGATGCCGACGCCGAAGACGGTGCCGATGCCGCCGATGATCATCCCCTCGATCATGAACGTGCGGCGGATCGCCTCGTTGCTGGCGCCGAGCGCCTTGAGGATGGCGATCTCCTTGCCCTTCTCGGTCACCATCAGGAGCAGCGTGCAGACGATGCAGAAGCTCGCGACGGCGATCGCGATCGACAGGATGATGAACGTCGCGATCTTCTCGAGCTTGAGCGCCGAGAACAGGCCCTTGTTCATCTCCATCCAGTCGCGCGAGCGGAGCGCGGCGCCCTTCGGCCCGTCGAACGGCACCGAGGCGGCCGCCGCGTCGACCGAGGCGCGGTAGTCCTTCACCTTCTCGGGCTCGGGCACGCGGATGTCGATCTGCGTGATGTGATCGTTCTCGAGCATGCCGAAGAACTTCTGCGCGTCCTTCAGGAGCACGTACGCGTGCGACGCGTCGAACTCGTACATGCCGCTGTAGAAGATGCCCGCGACGCGGAAGCGCTTCGACATCGGCATGACGCCGGTCGGCCCGAGCTCGCCGATCGGCGAGAGCAGCGTGATCTCGTCGCCCACGAGCACGTGCAGCGACTTCGCGAGCTCGCGGCCGAGGATGACGCCGGGGTAGACGCGCGTGCTCGGCTTGAGGAAGTCCTTGAGCGCGGGGTCGCCCGACTCCCACTTGAACTCGGGGCCCTTGTAGTAGGGCTCGCCCCCGGGGCCGCGGCCGATGATCGAGTCGGGGGGGAGCGAGACGAGCTTCTCGGGATCGAGCAGGTAGTCGAACGCGCCGACCTCGATGTTCTTCTTGAGGTCGACGACCTTGCCGATCGAGTCCGGGTCGATGCCGCGCACGAGGACGCCGGCCGTGTTCGACGCGGACGAGCCCATCGCGTCGCCGCCGACGACGGGCGTGGCCGCGCCGCCGCCCTGCTTGTCGAGCGCCTCCTGCACCGCGTCGAGCCGGCGGTGCCAGTCGCCGAAGCCGCCCGTGCGCGTGGAGTCGACGACGATGTGGCCGTTGTTCTGGAGGATCTTCGCCTTCAGATCGTGGCCGAAGCCGCCCATGATCGACGTGACTGCGCAGAGCGCGCACGAGCTCACCGCGACGCCGCCCATCGACAGCACGCTGATGACGGTCAAGAAGCCGCTCTTCGTCGCGCGGACGTGGCGCGCCGCGACGAACGGCGCGAAGCCGCGGCGCTCGAGCAGATCGAGCGCGAGCGGCAAGAGCGAGCCGAGCAGCGCGACGAGGAAGATGACCCCCGAGTCGAGCGCGAACGCGGGCAGGAGCGTGTCGGCGAGGTGATAGGGCCCGTTCGGGATCTTGGGGTGCCGAATCGCGAGCGTCGTCAGGACCGAGAACGAAACGGCGGTCACGCCGGTCATCGCCCAGAGGAGCTTCCGCGCCTCCTTCGCGGGCGTGCTGCGCACCGCGAAGACGATGATGAGGACCAGCGCGACGAGGACCATGGCTACGCGTCGTCGTCCGTGGACGCGGCGCCCTTCTTGAGCGTGCCGCCGGCGGCGGCGAGGAGGTACGCCTCGATGAACGCGTCGAGGTCGCCGTCGAGCACGGCGTCGACCATGCCGGTCTCGTTGCCGGTGCGGACGTCCTTCACGAGGCGGTACGGCGCGAGCACGTAGTTTCGGATCTGGCTGCCGAAGTTGATCGCGCTCTTCGTCGCCTGGTAGGCGGAGTTCGCGGCCTCGCGCTTCTCGAGCTCGAGCTCGTAGAGCTTTGCCTTGAGCATCTTCATCGCCATCATCCGGTTCTGGAGCTGGCTGCGCTCGGCGCGACACACGATGTTGAGCCCGCTCGGGAAGTGGCGGAGGCGCACCGCCGTCTCGACCTTGTTCACGTTCTGGCCGCCCTTGCCGCCGGCGCGCATCGTCGTGATCTCGTAGTCCTTCTTCGGGACGTCGATCGCGATCGCCTCCTCGTTGTCGGGCGTCACCTCGACGGCGGCGAACGCCGTCTGGCGCGTGTGGTCGGCGTTGAACGGGCTCATGCGCACGAGCCGGTGCACGCCGATCTCGCTGCGCAGATAGCCGAAGGCGCTCTCGCCCGAGACCGTGAAGGTCACGTCGTCGATGCCGGCCTCGTCGCCGTCCTGGAAGTCGATGATCTCGGTCTTGTAGCCGCGCCGCTCGGCCCAGCGCAGGTACATGCGCATGAGCATCGACGCCCAGTCCTTCGCGTCGGTCCCGCCGGCGCCGGGCTTGATGTGCACGATCGCGTTCGCGTGATCGGCCGGCCCGCTCAGCATGCGGTCGAGCTCGGCCTTGCGCAGGCGCGCGTCGATCGCGGCGGCCTGCTTGTCGGCGTCGTCGATGACGGACTCGTCGTTCTCGGCGACGCCGAGCTCGAGGTACTCCGTGACGTCCTTGATCTCTTGCCCGAGGCGCTGCGCGAGCTCGAGCTTGGCCTCGACCTGCGCGCGCTTTCGCAGCGTCGCTTGCGCCTTGTCGCCGTCGTTCCAGAAGCCGGGAGCGAGCGTCGCCTGGGTCAAGTCCTCGAGCATGCGGGCGAGCTTGGGGGCGTCAAAGATGCCCCCTTAGCGCCTCAAAGCGCCTTTGAAGGTCGGAGATCCGGTCGCGCGTCTCGGAGAGCATGTCGGTCGCGCGATCTATTCCATCTCCGCGCGGTCGTCGACGAAAGTCGCGCGCGGCGCCTCAGCGATACGGGTTCGCGAGGTCCCCGTCGGGCGCGGGCGGCGGCGGCTGCGCGGGCTTCGGCGCAGGCTCGGCTGGCGCCGCGGGGCGCGGACGCGCGCCGCGCGGGGCGACGGGCCGCGGCGCCTGACGCTCGTTGCCGCCGACCTTCACCGGCGCAGGCTCCTCCGGGCGGGCCGCGTCGGCGCTCTGCGGGGGCGGCGCGGGCGTGCTCGGCGCCGGCGCCGCGACGGCGACGGTCGCAGCGGCGGACGGCGCGCTCGGCGCGTGACCGTCGTGCGCGTCGGCCGGCGCGGGCGCGCGCGTCGCCGCGGCGGGCCCGATGCTCACGATGTTGAAGCGCCACAGGGCGAACAGGCCGAGGACGGCGGCGACGCCGACCAACACCGCGAGGTAGCGGGTGCGACCGCGGCCATCGCGCATGCGCACGCCGGCTGGCGCGCTCGAGATGGGCGGGTCGTCGAACACGTGCGACGAGCCCGCGGCCGGCAGCACGGCGATCGGGGCGTCGTCGCTCCGCGACATCAGCTGCGTCTCGCCCTCCTCGTCGCCGTCGAGCTCGTGGATGGCGACGCCGTGGCCAGGTCCCTCGGCGTGGATGCGCTGAAGCGACGGCCCGGTGCCGAGGAGCGTCGTGGGGTTCGCGTTGCCGCGCTGCCCGACGCCGACGAGCGTGCGGCCCGTCGTCGGCGACACGGACGGCTGCGCGCGCTGCCCGTCACTCGGCGCGCCCTCGCCCCCGAGCCCGCGCGGAGCGCCGACGGGCGGCGACGGGGCGAGGCCGACGAGCGTGTCGGGTGGGCGGCTGCTGACGGGCGCCGGGTCGAGCAGCGTGAGGCTCGTCGCCTCGCGGGCCTCGCGGGCCTCACGCTGGTGCGCCGCCTCGCGCGCGGCGGCGGCTGCGGCCGCGGCGGCGACCTCACGATCGAGCGGAAGCTTGACGGTGCGATCGTACGGCTGGCGCTTCGAATCGACGCTCGGCTCGCTGGTCGCGGAGAGCCACGCGCGCACGCTCTCGCGCTGCGCGGCGATGTCTTGCCCGAGGGCGCTCTGCACGTACGCGGCGACCTCGCGCGGCGACGCGATGCCGCTCTCGCCCGCCGGCGCCGACTTGCGCGCGGCGCGCTCGAGCGCGTCGGCCAGCTCGGCGGCGCTCTGGTAGCGCGTGTCGAGATCGCGCGAGAGCGCCTTCGCCGACACCTCGTCGAGCTCGGGCGGCATGCCGGGCGCGTACTTCGAGAGGCGCGGGATCGGGTCGAGCAGCACGCGCGAGAGCGTGGCCGCCTCGTGCTCGGCCTTGAACAATCGACGGCCCGCGAGCACCTCCC
>DASYCF010000463.1:0-10946 GCA_036500365.1 Byssovorax sp. | reverse complement strand
CGACAGGCTCGCTCTCACGCGCGCGCTCGGCGAGCTTCGCCGGCGCCTCGGACGCGGGGGGCGGGTGGACGACGGACGCGCGCGGCGCGGGCGTGCGAGCCGGCGTCTCCGTGCGCGTCACGCGGCTGGCCGGCGCAGCGGCGGCGGCCTGCGCGCCCTTCTTCGCGCGCTTGTCGCGCCCGCCGCGCCCGAACAGGCCGAGCAGCGCGAGCCGGAGCGACGGCCCGTCGAGGTTCTGCACGATGTTGCCGCTGAAGCAGAAGCTGATGGTGCCGCGCTCTTCGCTGACGACGACGACGACCGCGTCGGTCTCCTCGGTGATGCCGAGCGCCGCGCGGTGACGCGAGCCGAGCTGCGCGTCGATGACCTTCGTCTCGGGCATCGGGAAGAACATGCCCGCGCGCGCCATCTTCAGGTCGCGGATGAGCACGGCGCCGTCGTGGAGCTTGTTCACCGACTCGGGGATGAAGAGCGACACGAGGAGCTCGCGCGTGACCACGGAGTCGAGCGGGATGCCCTCGCTCTTCACGAACTCGAGCACGTTCGCGTCCTGCTCGAAGGCGATGAGCGCGCCCATGCGGTGACGCGCGAGCTCGGTCGCCGCGGCGACGACCTCGTCGATGACGCGCGACTGCTGCTCGCGGCCGCCGGAGAACCAGGTCGTCCCGCCCATGCGGATGAGCGCGCGGCGGATGTCGTTCTGGAAGACGACGACGACGATGAGGATGATCGACGAGAAGAGCCACGAGAGCAGCTGCAGCAGCGTGACGAGGTGGAAGATCTTCGCGCCGAGGTACAGGAGGAAGACGAGCCCGAGGCCGATGCCCATCTGGATCGCGCGCGTGCCGCGGAGGACGAGCAGCGCGCGGTAGACGACGTACGCGACGACGACGATGTCGAAGATGTCGCGCAGGATCTCCGTCAGCGGGCGCGCCGCGAAGAGCCGGCTCAGGCCCTCGAACGCCTCAGGCACGGGCCGCTCCCCCCTGGGTGCGCTGCGGCGACGCGCCGCGAGACGCGTCGCCCTGCGCCGGCGACTGCGCGCGCACCCGAGCGAGCGCGACTTCGAACGCGAGCGCCTGGGTGACCGCGGCGACGTCGTGCACGCGGAGGATCGCGGCGCCGGCGCGCGCGCACGCGAGGCACGCGGCGATCGTGGCGCCGAGCCGGTCGCGCGGGCCGGGGAGCGCCGCCGACGCGTCGGCCGCGACGGCGCGCGCGAGGAACGACTTGCGGCTCGGCCCCGCGAGGACGGGGAAGCCGAGCGCGATGAGCTCGTCGAGGCGGGCGGTGAGCTCGAGCGAGTGGCGCGCGCTCTTCGCGAAGCCGAGCCCGGGATCGAGGACGAGATCCTCGCGCGGCATGGCCTCGAGCGCGCGCGACGCCGCATCCCACCACTCGCGCGCCACGTCGGCCACGACGTCGCCGTACCCGTCCTCGGGGTACGTCGAGAAGCCGCGCATGTCTTTCATCGCGCCGCGGCAGTGCATGAGGACGAGCGACGCGCCCGCGCGGGCGGCGACCGCTGCGAGCGGCGCCGCGGCGTCGAGCGAGACGGAGTTCACGACCGACGCGCCGTCGGCGAGCGCGCGCTCGGCGACCGCCGTCGACGTCGTGTCGATCGAGACGACGACGCCCTTGTCCGCGATCGCCCGCACGACGCCGCCGAGCCTGCCGATCTGCTCGGCGTCGGAGATCGGCGGCGCGCCCGGGCGCGTCGACTCGGCGCCGACGTCGACGATCGTCGCGCCTGCGGCGATCATCGCGTCGACCGCGGCGAGCGCGGCGCCGTCGTCGAGCATCGCGCCGCCGTCGGAGAACGAGTCCGGCGTGCGGTTGACGACGCCCATGACGAGCGGGCCGCTCCGCCGCTCGATCAGGTCGCGCAGCGGGGTCATTCAGAGTGGGTAGCAAGTTTGCGGCCAGCCCGCAATTGCGGGTCTTCGACGTGCACGATTCTTCATCTTGCAGCCGCAAAAGGGCCGCTCGTCGAGCGCTCCCTCGCCCGGGACCCCGATGCCCTCCGAGTTGAGTTGCGCCGGGAAGGGCGGTAGGAGCGGCGCATGCTGAGCACGCGCGTGCGCGCAGGGCCGCTCTCGGGGCTCGTCTTGAGCTTCGTGTTCGCGGCGCTGTTCACCGTGATCAGCATCGGCGACCTGTTTTTGCCGAGCCTCGCCCCCGAGATGGGGGCCGCCGCGCCCGTGACGCTCCGCGTGCCCTACGGCCCGCGCATCGTGCGCGACCTCACGCCGGGGCACGCGCACCTCCAGTACATGCACGCGCGCGTCATCGTCCCGCGCGGCACCGTGCTCGACGACTCGAACGACGAGCACCGCGGCGCGTTCGCCTACGAGTCCACGCGCAGGCCGCCGAACGGCGCGCGTGTCGCGAGCATCTACGTCATCTACTTCATCGTCTGCCAGATGCTCTCGGCGTACCTCCGCGAGTACGGGCAGAGCCGCGTGCGCCTGCTCCGGCCGCACGTGGGGCTCCTCGCGCTGATGGTCGCGTCGGTGCTGCTCGCGAAGGTGATGCTGCTGTTCACGGCGATCCCCGAGTTCTGGATCCCGATGGCGGCGCTGCCGCTCTGGGTCGCGCTCGCGTTCGATCGCCGCACCGCGTTCCTCGTCGACCTGTGCGTCGCGTTCATCGCCGCGTCGATGCTGCGGTTCGACATCATCCTGCTCGCCGTGCTCCTCGCGCGCGGCATCGCGGCGACGCTGTTCTTCTTCGACCGCAAGCACCCGCGCACGATGATCGTCGCGGGCACGGCGAGCGGCCTCGCGGGCGCGGTCGCGTTCGTGTGCCTGACGACGATCTTCGAGGGCAAGGTCAGCGTCGTCGCCGACATCCAGAGCGGCCCGAGCTCGGCCGTGCTCGCGTGCGTCGGCGGCGGCCTCTTCGCGGGCGTGCTCGCGCGCCTGCTCCGCGAGCCCGCCGAGCGCGTCATGGGCCACGTCTCGCGCGACAAGCTGCTCGATCTCACCGACCTCGAGCAGCCGCTCCTCAAGAAGATGGCGGCCGAGGCGCCCGGCAGCTGGGAGCACGCGCGCGCGATGGCGAACCTCGCCGAGGGGTCGGCCGCGGCGATCGGCGCCGACGCGCTGCTGACGCGCGTCGGCGCGTACTATCACGACCTCGGAAAGACGATTCAGCCCAAGTTCTTCGTCGAGAACCTCCAGGGCGGCGAGCGCACTCCGCACGAGGACCTCGAGCCCGACGTCTCCGCCGACGCGATCATGGCGCACGTCGTCATGGGCACGAAGATCCTGCGCGACGGCGGCATCCCCGAGCCTGTCGTCGAGTTCGCCTACACGCACCACGGCACGCAGGTCGTCGAGTTCTTCTGGCACAAGTGCAAGGAGCAAGGGAACCCGAAGGGCCTCACGCAGGAGCACTTCCGCTACCCCGGCATGAAGCCGCAGACGAAGGAGACGGCGATCCTGATGGTCGTCGACTCGATCGAGGCGGCGAGCCGCACGATCTTCCCGGCCGAGCTCAAGAAGTTCGAGGAGATGATCCAGCGCGTCATCTTCACGAAGCTCCAGTCGGGTCAGCTCGACGAGTCCGGCCTCACGATCGAGGATCTGCGCATCATGACGAGCCGCATGGCCGCGACGCTCGTCAACATGTACCACGGCCGCATCAAGTACCCGTGGCAGCGCGAGAGCGAGCGCGCGACCCTCACGCCGACGCCGGCCCCCGCCGAGCCGAACAAGGCCCGCGACGACGCGAAGGGCGACGACGGGAAGCATGATGACGGGAAGCGCGACGAGGCGAAAGGCGCCGAGCCTGCAGAGCCGAAGGGCGCGGAAGAGCCCGAGCCCGCGAAGACCGACGGCGCGAAGGCCGGCGACGATCCGAAGCTCGACGCGGCCGATGCGCCGTCGTCGTCGAAGCCCTGATCACCGCCTGCGCGGAGCCGTCGCGATCACGGCATCGTCTCGCAGACGGTCTTGAGCTCGTCGAGGTGCGCCTTGTCGAGGCCGGGCGGCGGCTCGCCCGCGCGCAGGGCGGCGCACTCGGCGCGGGCAGCGGTGAGGCTCGCACACACGCGCGTGACGGACTCGCGGCGCTTCTCCTTCGACCTCTGCGGCGACGGCGGCTCGAGGTCGGCGAGGGCGCCGTCGTCGTCAGGATGTTGGGTGAACCGCTCGCATTTGGCGAGGAGCACGGTGTTGAGGCGCTGCACGTCGACGGCGGCGGGCGCTTCGTCGTCGTCGGCCTCGGGCGCGGGGCGCGGGCCGGCGCGGCCCACGAGCACGAGGACGAGCGCGACGGTCGCGACCATGACGGCGCCGCCGACGAGGCCGAGGATCGCGTTGAGCGCCTGCGACTGGGGCTTGCCGATGCGCGACGGCGTGTGCGCGTAGCCGATCGCCGCGCCGGCGACGAAGCCCACGACGTGCGCGACGTTGTCGGCGCCGATCATGAACCCGAAGCCGACGGTGTAGGCGCCCCACTTGAGCATCGCGTCGCGGATCGCCCGCCCCTGTTGCGTGCCGAGGCGCTGCCCCCATCCGGCGGCGATGCCGATGAGGCCCATGAGCGCGCCGGACGCGCCGGCGGCGTTCGTCCGCTGGAGGAACGCGCTCGCGAAGCTCGCGATCGCGCCCGTCAGCAGGAAGTAGAAGAGCATCCTCCCGCGGCCGAACTCGTGCTCGATCGTCGGCCCGACCTGCGCGAGCGCGACGAGGTTGAAGCCGATGTGCATCACGCCGATGTGCAGGAACACCGACGTGAGCGCGCGGTAGGGTTCTCCGTGGAGGGTGAAGATGCCGTAGTTCGACCCTGCGTTGATGAGCTCCTCGCCCGACCAACCCCAGATCGCCTCGTGCACGTTCTGGAACTTGAGCCACATGCGCACGTAGACGAGGAGCATCGCGCCCGCGAGCACCCAGCTCATCGAGACGATCGGCGGCAAGCTGAGGCCGAGGCGGCGGAGCAGGTGCGCCGCGCGCGGCGTCATCTTCGCGCCGCACGACGCGCACGTCGTGTCGGTCGACCGCTGGAGCGCGCCGCACGCGCCGCAGAGCTTCGACGGGACGCGGCTCGACGGCGGCGAGAGCTCGAGCTTGAAGGTCTTCAGCCAGCGGAGCAGCTTGATCGCGCGCCAGCGCGCCTGGATCTCGGTCGCGCCGAAGAGGCGGTACACGCCGAGCAGCCAGGGAGGGACGTCGTACTCGTCGTCGTCGCGCCGCGCCATCGTCCAAGGGGTAGCACCGCGCGCGCCGCGCGAGCAACGCGCGCGACCGCGGCGTCGCTCAATCCGCCGCGGCTGGGCCGACGGCGAGCGCGATGGGGCTCGTGATCGCGAGCAGGCCGACGGCGTACACGCTCGGGTACACGACGCGCGCGCGCCGACCGTCGATCGCGTCGACGATCTTGCGCGCGAGCACGCCGGGATCGCCGGCTGGCGCGAGGCGGGACACGAGGCCGCGCTCGTACTGCGCGCGCGCCCGCGCCTCGAGCGCGGAGCGGACGGGGCCGGGGTAGACCGTGACGACGTGCACGCCGCGCGGCGCGAGCTCCGCGTGCGCGATCTCGGACGCCATCGCGAGCCCCGCCTTCGCCGCGCCGTAGAACGCGCAGCCCGGGAGCGTGACGCGCCCTGCCATGCTCGCCACGTTGACGACGAACGACGCGCGATCACCGGTCGCGGCGCGGGCGATCATCGCGGGCACCGCGGCGTGCATGAGGCGCAGCGGCGAGACGAGATCGATCGCGAGCAGAGCGTCGGCGCGCGCCCAGTCGATGCGCTCGAAGCGCCGCACCTCCATGATGCCGGCGCAGTTGACGAGCCCCGAGACCGGGCCGCGCGCAGCGATGGCGTCGTCGAGCGCGCGCGCCGCGTCGGTCGAGCTCGAGAGGTCCGCGCGCACGAAGCCGGCGTCGCCGCCGAGCTCGACGGCGAGATCGCGCGACGGCTCCTCGGTGACGTCGACGAGCGAGAGCGCGATCGCGGGGCGGCGACGCCGGAGCTCGCGCGCGATGGCGCCGCCGATCGCGCCCGACGCGCCCGTGACGAAGACGTGCTCGGCCATGCGCCGCTCGTACCACCGCGTCGTCGAGACGGGACCCGAATCGAGCCTTCGTCGCCGCGTCAGGCGCGCGGCAAGACGAGGCGCGCGCGGGTGCCGGGGCGCCCCTCGCGCGCGTCGGCCGTGGAGGGGCGCGTCGTCAGCTCGAGATCGCCGCCGTGCTCGCGGAGGATCGTGCGCACGAGCACGAGGCCGAGGCCGGTGCCCTGCGCCTTGGTCGTGAAGAACGGCTCGAACAGGTGCGCCGTCGCCTCGCTCGTGAGGCCGAGGCCGTCGTCGTCGACCACGATCGCCACGCGATCGCCGGTCGTCTCGTACGACACGGTCACGGTG
This sequence comes from Byssovorax sp., assembly GCA_036500365.1. Classification (GTDB taxonomy): domain Bacteria; phylum Myxococcota_A; class Polyangia; order Polyangiales; family Polyangiaceae; genus DASYCF01. The sequence continues at coordinate 4,572 of DASYCF010000463.1, read as the reverse complement.
CCGACGTGGTCGTCGACGGCGTCGATCGCGTTCGCGAGCACGTTGACGAGCGCCTGCGTGACGCGGACGGCGTGGTGCGGCACGACGGGCGCCTCGCCGACGGGGCCGACGAGGTTCGCGCGGCCGGCGGCGCGGGGGCGGACGAACAGCAGCGCCGTCTCGACCGGCGGCGCGAGCGATCCCGTGACGCGCGGGTCGGCGTCGCGGCGCGAGAAGCCGCGGATGCGCTCGAGGAACGCGGCGATCACGTCGCACGCGGTGCGCACGTCGGCGGCGGCCTCGCGCAGCGCGACGCGCAGGCTCGGCGAGATCGGCCCGTCTCCAGCGAGGTCCTGCGTGAGATCGTCCGCGCTCGCGCTGACGAGCGACAAGGGGTTCGCGATCTCGTGGGCGACCGTGGCGCACAGCGTCCCGAGCGTCGCGATGCGCTCGCGGTGGGCGAGGCGCGCCTCGAGCTCGCGCCGATGCCCGGCCTCCTTCTTCGCGGCCTCGGCCGTTCGGAGGAGCCGGCTCACGCGCGCGGTGAGCGTGCCGACGTCGAAGGGCTTCACGGCGAAGTCCGTGGCGCCGGCCGCGATGAAGTCGGACGCGCGCGCCGCGCACGCCGCCGAGCAGACGACGAACACCTGCGTCCAGGGGTTCGCGCGCGTGATCTCCTGCACGAGCGGCGTCGCGTCGACGTCGAGCTCGGGGTCGAGCACGACGACGTACGGCGCCTCCTCGGCGATGGCGAGGCGCGCGCCCGCGACGGTCTCGACCGAGCGGACGGGCGCGACGCGCGCGAGGAACTTGCGCAGCACCCCGCGCGCCTCGGGATCGCGATCGGCGTACAGGATCACTTGGGCTTGCCCATCCAGGTCGGGTCGTCGTCGAGCTCCGTCTCGAGCTCTCGCCGCGTCGTGTCCGCGGTGCTCGTGCGGTGCACCTCCTCGATCGCGACGACGAGGGAGCCCACGCGGATCTCGTCGCCGGCGGCGACGCGCGTCGGCTCGGTGAGGCGGCGTCCCTTCACGAACGTGCCGTTGCTGCTGTCGAGGTCGCTCACCTCGAGCGCGCCGTCGACGAGGCGGATGGCGGCGTGGAGGCGAGAGACGCTCGTGTTGTCGACGACGAGCGTCGCGTACGCGCTGCGTCCGACGATGACCTCGCCGTCGCCCACGAGGACGCCCTTCGACTCGGCACGGACGCGGTAGCGCATGTTCGACCCGTCGCTCGCGTGCGTAATCTATCACACCCCGCTCGCAGCTCGGCTGGTCCCCTCGGCGTCTTTGCGGCGGCCGCACGAAAGGGCTACGAAGCGCCATGCCCGCGCTGATCGAGCAGAGCTTCATGAAGTCGTTGTTCCACGGCGTCATCGCCGAGGACCTCATCTTCCCGTACCCGGAGATGCCCTCCGAGGATCGCGAGAACACGTCGCTCATCCTCGACAGCGTGCGCCGCTTCTTCGCCGCGAGCGTCGACGCGGCGAAGATCGACCGCGAGCACGAGATCGGCAAAGAGGTGCTCGACGGGCTCAAGGCGCTCGGCCTCTTCGGCCTGCAGATCCCGACGGAGTACGACGGCATCGGCCTCTCGTCGACGGCGTACGCGCGCGTCATGCAGGAGATCGCGGGCCTCGACTCGTCGATCGCCGTCACGCTCGGCGCGCACCAGTCGATTGGCCTGAAGGCGATCTTGCTCTTTGGCACGCCGGATCAAAAGCGCCGCTACCTGCCCAAGCTCGCGAGCGGCGAGTGGACCGCCGCGTTCGCGCTCACCGAGCCGAGCGCCGGCAGCGACGCCGCCGCGATCAAGACGCGCGCGGAGCTCTCGGCCGACGGCGCGCACTACACGCTGAACGGCGGCAAGATCTGGATCACGAACGGCGCGTTCGCCGACGTGTTCACCGTGTTCGCGCGGACGAGCGCCCTCGAGGAGGGCAGGAAGCCGAAGATCACCGCGTTCATCGTCGAGCGCGGCCCCGGCCTCAAGAGCGGGCCCAACGAGCACAAGCTCGGCATCCGCGGCTCGTCGACGACCGAGATCTTCTTCGACGACGTGATCGTGCCGAAGGAGAACGTGCTCGGCGAGGTCGGCAAGGGCTTCAAGGTCGCGATGGAGGTCTTGAACAACGGCCGCCTCGGCCTCGCGTCGGGCGCCATCGGCGCGTCGAGCGCGCTCGTGCGCATGGCGATCGCGCGCGTGTCGGAGCGCCGCGCCTTCGGCCGCAACATCGGCGAGTTCGGCCTCATCAAGGACAAGATCGCCACCATGCTGGCCGAGGTCTACGCGCTCGAGTCCGCCACGTACCTCACCGCCGGCATGGTCGACGGGCGCGTCGCCGACTACTCGCTCGAGAGCGCGATCTGCAAGGTGATGGGCTCCGAGACGCTGTGGTCCGTCGTCAACGAGACGCTGCAGATCGCCGCGGGCATCGGCTACATGCAGGAGTACCCCTACGAGCGCATGCTGCGCGACGCGCGCATCAACATGATCTTCGAGGGCACGAACGAGATCCTCCGCTGCTTCATCGCGCTCTCGGGCATGCAGGGCCCCGGGCGCGAGCTCGCCGAGGTGGTGCGCGCGATGCGCGAGCCGATCAAGGGCTTCGGCCTGTTGAGCGACTTCGCCGTGCGCAAGGCGAAGAGCGCGCTTGGCCGCGAGCGCATGTCACGCGCGCATCCGCTCCTCAGCCGCGAGGCCGTCGCCTTCGAGGAGATCGCGACCGAGCTCGCGAGCCAGGTCGAGATGGTCCTCCGCAAGCACGGCCGCGACATCGCCGAGATGCAGTTCACGCAGAAGCGCGTCGCCGACGTGTGCATCGACCTCTACGCGATCGCCGCGTGCATCTCGCGGACGACGCGCGCCATCGAGCGCCGGGGCGAGGACGGCGCGCGCCGCGAGATCGAGCTCACGTCGATCTTCACCTCGGCCGCGCAGAAGCGCATGCGCCAGCGCGTCGCCGAGTTCGCGAAGAACGACGACGAGCTCCGCAAGTCCGTCGCGAGCCGCGCCTACGTCGATGGCGCGTACCCCTTCGACATCCTGTGAGGCGGGCGCTGCGGCGCCAACCGGGCGCGGCGGCTCCGCTACGGTGCTCGCCGTACCAGAGTACGGCTCCGCTCCGTTGCTCGCCGTCGCACCCGTCTGACGCCGCATCATCCCGCCTCACTGGCCGCCTTCCGATTTCGAATGGGAGAGCGAGGCGTCGGGCTCTTCGTCAGGTCAGGCGCTCTTCGCGAACGCCTTCATCAGCTGCTCGTCGCGCAGGCGCGCGGCGTCGATGGCGAGGCCGTCGAGGCGGGGCGCGGCTTCGATCGCGCCGACGAGGGGCAGCGCCGAGAACGCGAAGGTGCTGCACCGGTACATGGCGACGACGAGCGCGTCGACCGCGTCGCACGCCTCGCCGTCGATCTCGGCCCGGACGGCGTGACCCGCGACCAGATCGATCCGCGCCGCCGACTCGCCGAACAGCTCGAGCACGCCGCTCTGCCGCTCGAGGCCGAGGATGGTCGCGAGCGTCTCGACCGAGACCGCCGCGCGCGAGCCCGACAGGGCGGGGCGCTCCAACGTGTCCACGTCGTCTTCGTCGTCCTCTTCCTCTTCCTCCGCGGGCGCCATGCGGTCGGTGGCTGCGCACAGGGCGAGCAGCTGGGCCGCGACGCTCTCGGCGCGAGCGCGCGCCGGCACGCCGGCGGTCGCGCCGCCCCGCAGCGCGGCGATGCGCGCGTCGGGGTCGTCGCTGACCGCGACGATCGGGAGCTCGCGCGTCGCCTGGTGCGCTGCGATGACGCTCACCGCGGAGACGCCCGCCTCCGGATCCTTCGTCAGGCCGCACACGACGCCGATGGGCGCGCCCGGCCAGCGCGCCTCGGGCTCGCGCGCGACGTGCTCGAGGATGTCGAACGCCTCGGAGAGCGAAGCGGCGCGCGGCGCCGCGATCCCCTCGCGGTCGAACGCGTCCTCGAGGCGATCCGCCTCGTCGTCCGCCAGCCCGACGAGCAGCACCGCCTTGCCGCGGGGCGACAGCGACACGCGCCGCCGCACCGACGACTCACGGAGGTCATCGACCCTCGGCGCCTCACCGAGGTTGTCGACGAACGCGTCGAGGAGGTCGTCGACCGACGAGTCACGGAGCGCGTCGACGACGGTCTGCAGCAGCGAGGTTTCGAGCTCGAGTTCCACGGTTCACCTGGGACGACCCTCGAGCACGCCGCGTGCCGAGCGCAGAGAGCTGGGCACGTCGGCGGAAGCCGCCTTCTTTTGTGTGGCACGACGTAGCGCATCGTCGTTGCGGCGTTGCCATCCCGCCCCACCGCGTGCGCGGCCGCCCCGCCGGCCCGCAAGCGCCTCGCGGCGAGGGCGGGCGATTCGGCGTCAGCGGAGCGCCGCGTAGAACGTCGACTGCTGCCGTCGCACGCGGAGGAGCACGTGGCCGCGCTGCGCCGCAGCCTGCACCTGCGCGGAGGTCGGCGCCCTCACGCCGTCGACCTCGACCACCACGTCGCCGACCTTCACCCCGGCGCGGTCGGCGGCCGAGTCTGCGGCCACCCGCGCGACGACCGCGAACGTCGCGCCGTCGGCGCTGGCGGC
>DASYCF010000462.1:0-6590 GCA_036500365.1 Byssovorax sp. | reverse complement strand
TCCCGAAGACGGCGCCGACGGGCACTTACGGCGCGATGTTGACGGTGAGCGAGGACGGCGCCGTGACGCACAAGGTGCCTGTCAGCTTGCGCGTCCGCGGCTTCACGCTGCCGGACGCGCCGAGCGCGAAGACGATGCTCTTCACGTCCTACGGCGACATGGCGCCTCGCTACATCGGGGAGAACTACGCGAACCCGGGGACGCCCGAGGACAAGGTCATGCAGGCGGCGATCAAGAACCAGCGGATGGTGGCGCACCGACATCGCGTCTCGCTCATCGGCGACGACGCGAACCAGAGCGGCACGCAGCCGGGGGGCGACTACGTCGGCGTGCTCGACGGGTCGTTCTTCTCGGCGCAGAACGGCTACGCCGGACCCGGCGCGGGGACGGGGCAGGACGTGTACTCGATCGGCACGTACGGCGGCCTGACCGAGGGCTCTTCTCAGACGGCCTTCACGAACCTGTTCGACGCGTGGGAGACGTGGTTCGAGGCGAACTCTCCGAATACGGACAGGTTCGTCTACCTGTGTGACGAGATCGAGTGTCAGCAGGGCACGCCGACGCTGGCGACGCAGCTCGGATGGTGGACGGCCATCGACGGCCCCGGCTCGAAGCTCCACACGCTGGCGACGCAGCCCTTGCCGGACGCGCCGGCGGCGCTCAGCGACCCGACGTCGGGCTGGGCGTTCAGCGACGGCACGACCTCGGCCGACCAGGCCGCCGCCGACGCGGTGCTCGCGGCCGAGCCTGCGCGCAGGCTCTATACGTACAACGGTCAACGGCCCGGTGCCGGCTCGTGCGCGACCGAGGACGACGGCGTCGCGCTGCGGGAGCAGCCCTGGGCCCAGTACAAGAAGAAGATCGATCGGTGGTTCTGGTGGGAGGCGACGTACTACGACGACAACCAGCAAGGCCTCGGCGAGGTGGATCTGTTCACGAGCGCGAACACGTTCGGGACCGTATCGAGCGATCCTGCCTACGGCATGGCCGGCGGCGCGAACGGAAACGGGCTGTTCTTCTACCCGGGGACGGACGCGATGTTCTCGTCGAGCTCGTACGGCATCGACGGGCCGATCGCGAGCCTGCGCCTCAAGCACTGGCGGCGTGGCCTCGAAGACGTCGACTACCTCACGTTGGCCGCCGCCATCGACCCGAGCGCCGTGAGCGCCATCGTGGATCAGGTGATCCCGAGCGTGCTTTGGGAGCAGCAGTGTCACGATCAGTCCGACTGCTCGTACGTCTATGCGCCGGTGAGCTGGAGCGCCGATCCCGACGACTGGGAGGCGGCGCGCGCCGAGCTCGCGCACATCATCGACGGCGAGTGAGCGGCATGACCGAACGCACGAACGACGTCGATCGCCGCGGGGCGGCGCAGCGCCCCGGAGGTGCGGCGCCGCGCACCGCGCCGCTCTGGAGCGTGTGGGTCGCCGCGCTCGTCGGCGCGGGCGCCGCGGTCGTCGTCATGCGCGCCAGGACGCCGTCGCCCGAGCCCGTGATGGCGCTCGCCGAGGTGCCGCGCCCGCCGGCTCCGACTCCGTGTCCGTCGTCGCCGCCGCCGTCGCCGCCGCCGCCGCGCGAGCGCCGCGCCGTGCCCGCGCCCTCCGCGCCGAAGCCTCCGCCGACCGACGGGAAGGCCGAGAGCATGCTCAGCTGGACCGGCAACAAGGACACGACGACGTGCTTCGTCGACGCCGACGACGACGGCGTGCCCGAGCTCGTCGGCGTCGGCTCGAACCCTCGGACGAGCCTCCTCGCGATCTCGCTCAAGGACGGTCGAATCGTGTGGACCACGCCCACGCAGTCGTTTTGGGGCATCTACTGCGACGGCAAGCGCGGCATCGTCCGCCAGGACGACGACAACACCATGCTCGGCCTCCGCCCCAAGGACGGCTCGGAGGCCTGGAGGGTAAAGCTCTCCGACAAGCTCGGCAGCGTGGCGTTCGGTGACGGCTGCGTCGTCTTTCGGTCCATCGACGGGGCGACCCTCGAGCGCGACGCGGCGACCGGCGAGAAGCGCGCGTGTCCGCGGCCCGGAGCGCCGATGAAGCCCGACGCCATCGCGCGCGCGGCCGAAGACGGGGACGTCGCGTTCACCGCCGACAAGGGCCCCGGGCCCGGCACGCCGCGCGTCGTCGTGCGCGCGCGCCGCCGCGGCGCCGTCCTCTGGCAGACGACCCTCCCCGAGGCGGACGCCATGGAGGAGCCGCTCGTCGCGGCGACCGGCGGTCACGCCTTCGCGGCGGGCAAGGCGCACGGCGCCAGCGGCTTCTCGCTCTCCCGCCTCGACGCGAAGACGGGCGCCATCGAGCTCACGCAGACGAAGGACGTGGGAGAGATGGCCTACCCCCGCCTCGAGGCGCGCGCCGGCGTCGTCGTCCTCGAGTTCTTCGGCGGGCTCAAGGCCTATGACGCAGAGACGCTCGAGCCGATCTGGTCCTCGCGCTCCTCCAAGCATCCTTGAGGCGAACCGCGGCGTGGACGAGCCTCACCGCGCCTCCGCCGCTCGCATGCGTGGACGCCTCGCTGTCGCGTCGCCGGATCCGGCGGTGTTTCGCGCCGCGATCACCGCCGTTCCTCCGCGCGAGCGCGACGCCTGGCTCGACGCCGCGCTGGGCATCGACGGCGTCGCGGACGACGGCCCCGACCTGCCGAGCGGCTGCGTGCCTTATCTGCCGTGCGCGGTCGAGACCTTGCTTCGGATGATCGACGTCGCCGCGATCACCGCCGATGACGTCTTCGTCGACGTCGGCGCGGGCGTCGGCCGGGCCGCCGCGCTCGTCCACCTGGTGACGGGCGCCCCCGCCGTCGGCGTCGAGGTCCAGCCTCACCTCGCGCGCGCGGCGCGCGACCTCGCGGGTCGGATCCCGTCCGCGCGCCTGGCCGTGATCGAAGGCGACGCGGCGCGGTCGATTGACCACGTCCCCGCATGCGATGGCGCCGTGAGGGGCCCGGAGGCTCGAGCGCGCTTCCCTTGGTCGGTCGGCACGGTGTTCTTCTTCTATTGTCCCTTCGGCGGGGAGCGGCTCCGTCGCGTGCTCGGCGACCTCGAGGCCGTCGCCGCGGCGCGACCGCTCCGTGTGTGCTGCGTCGACCTCCCGCTGCCCCCTTGCCCCTGGCTGACGACGATCACGGAGCCGGGGGACGCGCTCACGATCCTCCGAAGCCAGCGGCGCGATGGGCCGGCCTGAGCGCCGGACGCGGGGACGAGCGCAGGTGCATTGTTCTGTCTTGTCCCGGTGCGATGGGATACCACTCTCCGCGTGGCGGACCCGCCGCTCTCCCTCGAGGACCCCGAGAAGCCCGGCCACCGCGGGGACTACGTGTATGGCTCGCTCGGCGTGGGCGCCGAGAGCGACGCCCTCTTCCACTCGAAGTCGCGCGTCCTGCTACGACAGCCACGACCTGCCCTCGACCGGAGCCCACGGCAAGTACCGACTGATGGGCTGGGGACCGCCGGCGGTCGGCGAGATTTTCCACGACGGCTTCATCCCGGAGTTCGCGTGGGAGTTCCTGTGCGGCTAGCGGCGGCCGCGCTCTCGGCGGCCCTGCTCGTCGCGTGCGTCGAGCGGCGAGACGCCGTCGGCTTCGGCGCGCGCCGCGAGACCGCTGCGCCGACGACCGCGCCGGCGCCGACGAGCCCGGCGCCGTCGGCCGCGCCGCAGGACGCCGCGCCGCGAGGCCCGTGGACGTCGATCGGCGCCGGTGACGAGGAGACGTGCGTGTCGAACGCGCGCGGCGAGCTCGTTTGTTGGGGCGCCACGCCAGGGCGCGCACGGCCGCGCTCCATCACGATCCCCGCCGGGCAGCGGCCCGCCGTGTCGAGCCAGCGCGTGTGCGCCGTGATCGACGGGGCGACGCGCTGCGCGTCGCTGCCGGCAGGCGCGCCGGTCGACGCAGGGCTCGCGCACGCGCGCGCCGTCGCGACGTCGCGGAGCCTCGTGTGCGCCCTCGACGACGACGTCGCGTGCGCGATGAGCTCGCCGGACGCGCTCGCGCCCGCGCCGCGCATCACCGGGGTCAGGCGACCGGTCGCGCTCGGCGTGCATCAGGTCCTCTGCGTCGCGGGCGACGCGGGCGTCTCGTGCGCGAACCTCGAGATCGTCCGCATGCGCCGCGCCCAAGACCGACCGACGTCGATCGAGCTCAAGCCCGTCGGCGGCACGCGAGGCGCCGTCGACGTCGCGGTGGGCGGCGCGTTCGCGTGCGCGCGCCCGCGGCCGGCGCGGCGAGCTGCTGGGCGTTCCACGGGCCGATCGGCGGCGAGGTGGCGAAGCCCGTCCGAGGCCTCGGGGTCGTCGTCGACGTCGCGGTCGGCGATGCGCACGGCTGCGCGGTCGACGAGGCCGGCGATGTCCGCTGCTGGGGCGAGGACGCGGACGGCGAGGTCGGCGTCGCGGTCGACCGCTGCCCCGTCGTCGACGGCTGCGCGACCCAGGGCGGATGCAAGCACCGCTGCGACGACGCGGTGCTCGTCGAGGGCCTGCCGAAGGCCACGAAGGTCGCAGCCGGGCGTCGTCACACGTGCGCGCTGACCCGAGAGGGTGACGTCTACTGCTGGGGTGGCGACGCGCAGGAGCTCGGCGCCGACGCCAGCAGGCCGGGCCCGCACCGCGTCGCCTTCTAGCCGCGCTGAACCGGCGAACGCGCGTGATACGGTCCGCGCCGTGCGTGTCCTCGCTGCGCTCGCCATCGCGCTCGCGGCGGCCGCGTCGTCGGCGACGGCCTGCGCGCAGGGGTCGGCCGACGCCGCCAGCGCGAGCGACGCGGAGGTCACGGCGCGCCTCGCGTTCCTCGATCTGCGCCTCGACCGGGCGACCGCCGCCGCGGATCGCTGGTGGTACGGCTGGCTGACCACGCACCAGATCCTCACGGTGGGACAGGCGGCGTTCGTCCTCGCGACGCGCGACAAGGGCCTGCGCGAGGACTTCGCCGTCGGCGCGTTCGCCGCGTCGATCGGCGTGCTCGGCGTCGGCGCGGCGCCGTTCCCCGCGCGGACCGCCGCGGCCGAGCTCCGCGCGACGTCGCAGGCGACGCCGGAGGCCCGGCGCGCCAAGCTCGCGCGCGCCGAGCGGCTCCTCGAGCGCAGCGCGAAGGCCGAGCGCTTCGGCCGCTCGTGGATCGCGCACGCCGCGGCCGTCGTCGTCTCGACGGCGACCGGGCTCGTGCTCGCGCTCGGCTATCACCGCGTGACGTCGGGCGCCGTGCAGATCGGCGCAGGCGTCGCGCTCGCCGAGGTGCAGATCGCGACGCAGCCGACCGCCGCGATCGACGACCTGCGCGACTACCGGGCGAGGTTTCCCGCGCGCCCCGCCCACAGCGCTCCCACCATCCGTGGAGGCTTGAACGGGCTGACTGGCACCTTCTGACTGGCGTCGTCGGCGGCGCTACAAGGTGCCAGAGGCCTTCGAACGCTCGAGGTTGAGCTCGCGGAGCGTCTCGATGAGCTTCGCGCGGGCGGCCTCGCGGCGGGCGGTCACGGTCGCGAGCTCCGCGGCGAGCGCCTCGGAGCGCTTCGTCGTCTCGGTCAGCCGGTCGACGAGCTCCTTCTGCAGGCCCCCGGCGCGGGGCGTCCGCTCGACGGCGCGGAGGCTCTCGCGGAGCTCGCCCGCGCGCTGGGCGAGGTCGCCGAGCTGCTCGCGGATGCCCTGCGCCGCGACCTCTTGCCTGCCGATCTCGCGGCGCTGCTCGGCGACGGCGCGGAGGCGCGCGGCGACGTCGGGCGTGAGCTTGCTCCCGGCGACGTAGGCCTCGAGCTGCGCGGCGTCGACGTCGAGCAGGGCGAGCGTGCGCTCCTCGGTGCGCGTCTCCTCGATCGTGATCACCGCCGCCTTGCCGGGGGTGAGCAGGGCCGGCACGAACGCGCGCTCGTCGCCGTGCTCGCTCCCCAAGGGCAGCGCGCCGAGCAGGTAGCCCGACCGCCGCACGTGCCGCACGAAGAGCCGCGCCGGCGCCTGCTGGCCGATCGTCGCCTCGTACCGGGTCGTCACGCGGCCCGTGTCCTCGACCGTCATCGTGCCCCTCTTGATCGCGAGCACGCGCGCGGGCACGGCGTCGACCTTCGTCTCGACGCGCACGGTGCTCGCCGGGTCGACGCCGTACGGGATGTACGTCGTGTCGCCCGGGTTGAGCCGATCGAGCAGGCCCTCGCCGACGAACGTGCCGCCGGCGAAGATCGCCACCGGCCCCGGCAAGAAGCCGGCGGCGGTCTTGTTCTCGAGCCGCGCAGCGCGGAGCGGCGCGCGATCACTGCCGGGCACGTTCGCGTCGGGCCGATAGAGCAGGATCTCCTCGCCGGGCACGTTGTCGTTGACGATCGTCACCATCGACGAGCTCTTGCGCGGGATCGTCACCGGGTTCGTGAGGTCGTAGCGGTACGAGCCGCCGGCCTCGGCGATCCGCGCCTCGACACGCGCGCTCGCCGCCGCGCCCGACTGCGTGACCACGCCGCGCGGGGCGCGAGCGCCCGAGTCGGGCTTCGGCTCGGCGACGTCGAGCACGGTGAACGAGACGCGGCGGTTCTCTGCGCGACCGGGCTCCGTGTCGTTCGACGCGATGGGCTTCGCGTCGCCGAGCGCGCGCTCGACGAGCTC
>DASYCF010000461.1:0-2403 GCA_036500365.1 Byssovorax sp. | reverse complement strand
CGCGCATGCGAAGGCTCGCGCGCCGCGCGGGAGCGACGTTCGCCCCCAGGCCGCTCGAGGTCGCGACGCGCGACGAGGTCGACGCCTACGAGCGCGGCCTGCGGCGCAGGCGCCACGGCGCCCTCGCGTTCGGCATCGCGTTCTGTGCCTCGGTCGTCGGCGCCGGTGCCTTCGCCGTGACGCGCGCGCCGTCGTTCGAGGGCATGGAGGTCGAGCCGAACGACGCGCCCGCCGAGGCGACGCCGATCCCGCTCGGCCGCGTCGTGCGCGGCCAGCTCGGTCGTCGAATCGACGCCGCGCACGGGGATCGGGACTTCTATTCGATCGACGTCCCCGCGCCGGGAGCAGGCGGCGACGCGCGGGTCGCGCTCCATTTCACGGGCCTGCCCAACATGCCGACGTGCGCGCTCGTCTACTCGAGCGGCCTCGAGACGCCGATCGCGCGGTATTGCGTCGGCGCCGGCGGCGAGGTCCAGGCGAAGGACGTCGCGCTCCCGCCGGGCCGTCACCTCGTCGCCGTCGTGCAGGACATGTCCCCGAGCGGCGAGGTGCTCCCGGCCGTGCTGGAGAACGTGTCCGACTGGTACACCCTCGAGGTCGACGCGCTGATGTAGCACCCGAGCCCGAACCCGCGCCCGAGCCCGAGCCCGAGCCCGCAGCCGAGCCCGAGCCCGCACCCGAGCCCGAGCCCGCACCCGAGCCCGCGCCCGAGCCCGCAGCCGAGCCCGAGCCCGCACCCGCGCCTGGGTCAGCCGCGCCGCGCGAGCAGCTCCACCGATCGCAGCCGCGCCTCGAGCGTGGGAGACGGGTGCACGACGATGAGCTCGTCGGCGTCGGCGAGCTTGGCAAAGCCCTCCACGTAACGCTTGACCTCCTCGCTCGTCCCCACTGCGGAGTACGTCGCCATCGAGGCGATGCGCTGCCCAGCCGGGGAGGCGAGGAGCTCGTCGGCGTCTTCGTCGGTCAGGTGGACGCCGCGGCCGAGCAAGGCCTTGATTCGATATCGCTGCACGGCCGCCAACTGGCGCGCTGCGTCCTCCGTCGTGTCGGAGGCGATGACGTTGACTCCGGCGATGACCCACGGCGCCTCGAGCTGCTTCGAGGGCTGGAACTCCGCTCGATAGAGCGCGACGGCCTGCTCGAGGGCGGCGGGCGCGAAGTGCGACGCGAACGCGTACGGCAGGCCGAGCTTCGCGGCGAGGCGCGCGCCGAAGAGGGACGAGCCGAGGATGTAGAGCGGGACGAACGAGCCCTTTCCGGGCGTCGCCTCCACGGTGGGCACGACGGACGCGTCGCCGAGGTAGCCCTGGAGCTCGAGCACGTCGCTCGGGAAGTCGTCCGCGTCTTCGGGGTGCACGCGGAGCGCGCGCGAGGTCGTCGGGTCGGTGCCCGGCGCGCGGCCGACGCCGAGATCGATGCGGCCGGGGTGCAGGCTCTCGAGCGTGCCGAACTGCTCGGCGATGACGAGCGGCGCGTGGTTCGGCAGCATGATCCCGCCGGCGCCGAGGCGGATCGAGCGCGTGTGCGCCGCGACGTGGGCGATGAGCACGCTGGTCGCCGAGGACGCGATGCTGCGCATGTTGTGGTGCTCGGCGTACCAGACGCGGCGATAGCCGAGCGCCTCGGCCTTCTGCGCGAGCGCGACGCTGCCGGCGAACGCCTCACGCGGCGTCTGCCCGGGAGCGACGAGCGCGAGGTCGAGGATCGAGAGCGGCACGGACATGATCGGTCGACATAAAATGCAGCGCGCTCCGTCGGCCGCAAGCGCTCTCCGGGCTGACGCGGCCGTTCCGATGCAGCTCTTCTTCGCGAGGCACAGCGTGGCACCCTCCCGCGTAGAGGATCGCGGGGACGACGCGGGCGCTGGCGCGCACGCCGCGGATTTCGCATGGTTTCCCCGCCACCGCGACGTCGATACGACACGGCACGGTGGGTGCTCAACGGCGCGCATGCACCTCCGCTTCGCGTTCGCCGCCGCGGCTCTGGGCCTCTCGACCGCTGCCGCCTGCAGCTCGACCTCCAACGACACGACCGGCGCAGGGGGCGCTCAGGGCGACGGCGCCGGAGGGGCGAGCGGGACGACGGGTCCGGGCGGCGCGGGCGGCCGTCCCGACGTCCCGCAGGTCAAGTCGCCCCTCGCGCGCGTCGCGGCGTCGGACGTCCCGCGCGCGAGCGTCGACGCCGCGGTCACGGCGAACAACGCGTTCGCCGTCGACCTGTACAGTCACGTGCGGGGCACCACGCCGGGCGCGAACCTCCTCACGTCGCCGCTCAGCGCCGAGCTCGCGCTCACGATGACCTACGCGGGCGCGCGCGGACAGACGAAGACCGAGATGGCCACCGCGCTCCATTTCGCCGCGCCGGACGCGACCATCTTCGAGGGGCAGAACGCGCTCATGGAGG
>DASYCF010000460.1:0-2919 GCA_036500365.1 Byssovorax sp. | reverse complement strand
GGGCTTCGTGCCGAAGGGCGGCGGCCGCATCTTCGCGCGCGTCGAGCCGGCGCCCATCCAGCGCTTCGACATGACGAAGCCCGTCGAGGTGACGGGTCGCCGCGCGCGCTCGATCATCGAGCAGCTCCGCCGCGACATCGCCGAGCGCGAGCTCGCCGTCGTCGGCCGGCGGCTCGGGCTCATGTCGGGCGAGCTCGTCATCGAGCAGATCTCGACCGCGCCCTCGCCCGGGAACTACCTCGTCGTCGAGCTCGAGAGCCGCGACATCACCGAGGTGATCTCGTCGATCGGCGAGCGCGGCGTGCGCTCCGAGGAGGTCGCCGCGCGCGCCGCGGAGGAGGCGCGCCGCTACCTCGATCGCGCCGCGCCCATCGGCGAATACCTCGCCGATCAGCTCCTGCTCCCGCTCGCGCTCGGCCCCGGCGGCGCGTTCTTGAGCGGCCCGCCGACGCCTCACACGATCACGAACGCCGACCTCATCGAGCAGTTCCTCGACGTCGAGATCTCGTTCGTCGACGCCGACGACGGGTGCGCGCTGATCACGGTGAAAAAGAAGGGCGAGGCCGGCCCGCCCGAGTCGTTCTGAGCGGCGCCACCGGCGCGGACACGTTCGGGTTTCCCCCGAGTTTGAGCCAGTGATAGACGTCGTGCGATGGACCTTGTCGAGCTTCAGCGACGCGTCAGCGCGGTCGCCAAGCTGGATCTCGCGCCGCACTACGCGAGCTTCCGGGCGCGCGGCGGCGCAGACGATCCGGACGCGTTCCTCGCGTACCTCGGCCAGACCTCGGCGCTCTCGCCGGACGCGCTGCGCGAGCTCTTCAGCGCGACCGACGTCGACCTCGGCGGCGCCGAGGCGTTCGCGGGCACCGCGCTCGGCGGCTTCATGGCGCCGGGATCGCCGCACGCGGGGCTCGTGCACGCGCCGCCGTCGACGCACCCGGAGAGCTTCAGCGGCGCGGCGACGTTCGCCGAGCCGCCGACGGTCCGCAAGGGCCCCGCCTCCGGCTCGGAGCTCGTGCGCGAGGCCGTCGTGCAGACGAAGCAGCCCGCGCGCTTCCAGACGCTGTCGACGCTCGGCCAGGGCGCGATGGGCGCCATCGCGATCGCGCGCGACGTGCAGCTCCGCCGCAAGGTCGCGCTGAAGACGGCGCTCCCTTCGATCGCGACGCACCCGCAGCACCTCCGGCGCTTCGTCGTCGAGATGCAGGTCACGGCGCAGCTCGAGCACCCGAACATCGTGCCCGTCTACGCGCTCGACTCGACCGAGGGCGCGATCGGCTACGCGATGAAGCTCGTCAACGGCGTCGACCTCGCGCGCCTCCTCGACGACGCGCACGAGATGATCGAGCGGGGCCAGCCCCTCGACGACGAGCACAAGCTCGAGAAGCGCCTCGAGATCTTCCTCAAGATCTGCGACGCGATCGAGTTCGCGCACTCGAAGGGCGTCGTGCACCGCGACCTCAAGCCGGCGAACGTGATGATCGGCCGGCACAACGAGGTCTACCTGATGGACTGGGGCATCGCGCGGCTCGTCGGATCGGGCGCGCAGGCGCTCGACGCGGGCATCACCGTCGGCGACGACAACGTGCCGCCGGACGATCTCACGCGCACGCGCGTCGGCGCGCTCATCGGGACGCCGCCGTACATGTCGCCCGAGCAGGTCGCCGGCAAGAACGCCCAGCTCGACGGCCGGAGCGACCAGTACACGATGGGCCTCATCCTGCAGGAGTGCGTGACGCTCAAGCGCGCCGTCGACGGGACGCGGCTCGATCAGGTCCTCAAGAAGGCGATGGAGGCGCAGCCCGATCCGCCGCCCGTCGGCCCGCACGCGGTGCCGATGCCGCGCGAGCTCGCCGCCATCGTCCGCAGGGCGACGCACAAAGCGCCCGCCGACCGCTACCCGTCGATGAAGGCGCTCGCGGACGACGTGCGCCGCTACCTCGCGGGCGAACCGGTCAGCGTCCTGCCCGAGGGCGCGATGCGCAAGGCGGGCCGCTGGCTCGGCCGCCATCGCATGGCCGCCGTCTCGATCGTGCTCGGCCTCGCGCTCGCGGGGTCCGTCGCGACGATCGGCGCGCTGGTCGTCGGCCAGAGGCGCGTCGACGCCGAGCACCGGCGCCAGCTCCGCGTGAGCGAGCTCGAGGCGCAGTCGGCCGTCGAGGCGCAGCTCGTCGATCACCAGCTCACGCGCTACGAGGCCGCGCTCGCCGAGTTCGTCGGCGCGACGCAGATCGTCCTCAGCAAGGCCCCGCCGGTCGAGGCCGCGCCGAGCTACGCCGACGCGTTCGCGCCCGGCGCGGCCGGCGCGCCGACGGACCTCGCGCCGTCGATCCGCTACGGAAAGCCGGTGAGCGTGCTCACGCCGGTCGCGTCGGTCGCGCCGGGCGTGTCGCCGTCGACGGTCGAGGCCGAGCTCAAGTCGCTCGGCTGGCTCGCGCCCGCGTTCCGCGCGCTGCTCATCGGCTCGAACGGCGACGACGCGCACAAGCTGTCTGCGGCCGAGCAGCGCGCCGCCATCGCCGACGTCGGCGTCCCGGGCTTCCGCGCCGTCGTCGCGTTGAAGGACGGCGCGTCGCTCTCGTTCCCCGGCCTGGCGAGCGGCGCCGCGACCGACGATCGCGAGGCCCCGTTCTACAAGCTGGCCGAGGCGACGACGCACGCGGCGTGGGGCCCCGTCACCACGACGGGCAAGCAGGCGTCGCTGCCGCTCAGCGCCGCGCTCTACGACGAGACGGGCGCGTTCCGCGGCGTCGCGCTGCTCGAGGTGTCGCTCGACCGGCTGCTCGCGCGGCCCGGCGTCGCGAAGATCGACTACGTGCAGAGCCGTTACCTCGTCGATCGCCAGGGCAAGGCCGTCGCGGAGGACAGCCGCAAGGGCGGCTCGGCGCCGATCGCGCAGCAGGTCATCGACGCGATCGG
>DASYCF010000459.1:0-2627 GCA_036500365.1 Byssovorax sp. | reverse complement strand
TCGTCGCGCTCTACGGTTTGTCGACGGCCGTCGGCTCGGCGTTCTTCGCCATGTACGGCGTGTACTGCGGCGTCGACTCGCAGATCGACGCGGAGTCGATCGCGTGGGCGCCGGTGTGCACCCTGCCGATCGAGCGGCCGCGCGTGCTGTTGCATTTCGTGGTCGCGTTCGTGACCGCGGTCTCGATGCTGCTCCTCGCGCGCGCCGTCGTGCGGCCGCGGCGCGTCCCGAAGCTCGCGCGGCCGATCTTCCTCGCCGCGCCGATCGCGGCGCTCCTCTACATCCCGGCGAGCTACCACACGCTCCAATCCAGCCCGCCGGACCTCATCTTCGTGCATGGGCTCGTCGATGTCGTCGGGCGCCACGTCACGCCGCCGTATGTGCCGCTCGTGCACGCGTCGCGGCGGAGGCCGGCCGCGCTCCCTGGGCTCGAGGCGAAGCCGGCGCGTCCGCGCGACGTGCTGTTCATCCTGCAGGAGAGCGAGCGCTTCGACGTCACGTGCATCGACCCGCAGGCGCCGTGCAGCGAGGCGACGCGCGAGAGCCACGCGGCGATGCCTGGCCGCCTGCCCCTCCTCGCGATGCGCTCGAACGCGTCGTCGACGCACGTGTCGATGCAGGTCCTCTGGACGGGGCTCACGCCGATCGCCTCGAAGGACGCGATGGAGACCGCGCCGATGCTCTGGGACTACGCGCGCGCCGCCGGCTATGACGTCGCGTACTGGACGAGCCAGAACCTCGTCTTCGGCAACGAGCGGCTCGCGATGGATCACGTGTCGTTCTCGCACACGGTGAGCGGCACCGAGCTCGACCCGATGGCCGACATGGTGAGCGGCGCGCGCGACAGGCGGCTCGCCGAGCGCGTCGTCGCCGAGATCGACGAGCTCAGGGAGCCGTTCTACGCCGTCGTGCAGCTCGCCAACATCCATCGACCGCGCGTGTTCGACGCCGCCGACGCGCCGTTCGAGCCGACCGATCCCGTGGAGTATTCGGGCAAGAACGAGCGGCAGCGGAACTACTACCGGAACGTCGTGCACCTCTCGGATCGCGCGGTCGCGCGCGTCGTCCGCCACGTGCGCGAGCGGCCGTTCGGCGCGCGCACGGTCATCGTGTTCACGAGCGACCACGGCGAGAGCTGGTTCGAGCACAAGCAGGACAACGACCACGCCGGCTCCGTGTTCGATGAGGAGCTCCGCGTGCCCGCGTGGATCGACGCGCCGCCCGGCACGCTCGACGAGGCCGAGGAGAAGAGCCTCGAGGAAAAGCGCGACGCGGCCGTGTTCCACCTCGACGTCGCGCCGACCGTGCTCGACCTGTTCGGCCTGTGGGATTCGCCGGCGATCGCCGCCTTCCGCGCGGCGATGCCCGGGCACCCGCTCACGCGACCCGAGCTCACGACCGAGCCCGTCGTCCTCTCGAACGTGACTTGGGTGTGGGAGTACCTCGTGCCGAACTACGGGCTCATGCACGGCTCGCTGAAGGTCGAGGCGCTCGAGCGCGACGCGCGCTGGCTCTGCTTCGACGTCGCCAAGGACCCGACCGAAGAGCACGAACTCGGCCTCGCCGATCCGCGGTGCAAGGCGCTCGCGGCGCAGGCCGACTCGAGGTTCCACGTGCTGCCGAAGGACCTCGGACGGCTGCGCACGAACGGCGCCTTCGCGCGCTGACGCCGCATGACAACGCGACCGCGCGTTGGCTCAGAGCGACACACGCCGGCGGCGACGCGCTCGAGAGAACGCGCCTCTTGCGCGCGGCATACGCGTTGCTCCAACGCGATGCATGGCCAAAGAACCGCTCCTCGTCTGCCACGCTTGCTCCTCTCACGCGAAGCTCGACGCCGTCGCGTGCCCCGCTTGCGGCGCCGATCTGCGCGCCGCCCCCGGCGCCGCGCGCCCCGTCTCGACCGCGGTCGCGCTCATGGGGCTCGTCGCCTCCGCCAGCGCCATGAACTGCTCGTCGAGCGACACGTCGGGCGTCGGCGTCGGCGGGCAGAGCGAGTCGACGAGCCCGTCGAGCACCGGCCACGGCGGCGCGGGGCCGGGCAGCAGCGTGACGTCGGGGCCGACCACGTCGGTCGTCGCGGGCTACACCGTCGCGTCGAGCATCTCGTCGACCGGCGTCAGCGGTCAGGGCGGCAACGGCGGCCAGGGCGGCAATGGCGGCCAGGGCGGCAGCGGCGGGTCGAACGCGGCCGGCACGGGAGGCCTCGGCGGCGCAGGCGGCGACGGCCACGGCGGCGGGACGGGCGGCGCCGGTGGCAGCTGACGCGGGCGGGCTCCCGGCGCCGATCCGCGCGCGTCGCGCCGACGACAACGACGTCCCCAAGCCGCTGAACGCGGTCTGGGAGCTCACGATGAAGTGCGACCAGCCGTGCGCGCACTGCGGGTCGCGCGCCGGGGCTGCGCGCGTCGCCGAGCTCTCGACGGCCGAGATCGTCGAGGTCGGACGCGCCCTGGCGCGCCTCGGCTGCCGCGAGGTCTCGCTCATCGGCGGCGAGGCGTACCTGCGCAAGGACATCCTCGAGATCGTCCGCGCGCTCGCCGACCTCGGCTTGCTCGTGTCGATGCAGACGGGCGGCCGCGCGATGACCGCCGCGCGCGCGCAGACGCTGAAAGACGCCGGGCTCA
>DASYCF010000458.1:0-1781 GCA_036500365.1 Byssovorax sp. | reverse complement strand
TTGTCGGGCGCGAGGACGGTGCCGTGGAGGATCACGCCGCTCGTGCCGGCGGTCGTCACCGTGCATCGCGCGGGGAGGGGCGGGCCGCTGTCGGGTGAGCCGTCGCTCGCGTCGTCGCCGGGAGCCCCGCCGTCGTCGCCTTGCGCCGGGCCGTCGTCGTCACCACCGCCGCCGTCGCGCACGCTGCCGGTGCCGAGCCCGTCGCTGTCGCTCGAGCCGCAGCCCGCGAGGACGACGGACGAAGAGGCGAAAACGAGCACAAAAAGCGCAGATTTCGACGTCATGAGGGCGGCGGAGGCTAGCTCGCCGTCGCGGCTTGGCCAGGGCACGAATGCGCCTCAAGTGAGAAAAGACACCAACGCTGCGCGTCACGTGCGGTCGCGCGGGCGGCTGCCGTTCGCCTCCGGATTGCGCGCAACTTCGCCGAATGCGGGACCGATGGGGAGCCCTGGAGGATGAAGACCATGACCCATCGAAAGAAGACTTCCGACACCAACGTCTCCGAAATGAGCATCCGCGATCTCCAGTCCCGAGCCGAGAAGGCGCGCGCGCACCTCGCGCACGTCGCGTCGCTGCTCCCGGGGCTCGTGACCTTGTCGGTCGACCAGCGCAGGCGGTCGAACGGGAAGCTCGACGCCGAAGAGATGAGCGCGATGAAGAAGCTCCTCGTGGCGGCGGGCAAGCACCCGCAAATGTTCGCGGCGCTCGCCGACAAGGATGGCGGCTCGGACCCCAAGGCGTTCGAGGTCGCGCCGGCCATCGACGATTTGGATCGCGTGGCGGCGCTCGGTGATCTGCTGGCCGACGCGGAGTCTCTCGCGCAGTCGCTCGCCGACACGCTGCTCACGTTCGGGAGCGCGGCGCGTGCAGTCGGCGCTCCGGTGCATGCCATCATCAACGCGAACAAGGGCTTGGACCTGCGACTCGCGAGCGATGTCGCCGAGGGCCTCGAATTCTACGCGGCGCGCGGCCGGAGCGCGGCGCGCGCGCGGGCGAAGAACACGACGCCGCCATCGAATGCCTAGGCGCGAGGGGACGAAGCCCTCACGCGAGGGCTCGGAGCCCGCCACGCTGGGCTTCGCGCCCTGAAATGAGGGCTTGGAGCCCACAAAAGAGGGCTCCAAACCCACAAATCAGGGCAAATCGCGCTCGCCGCTGCGCGTCGTCGGCGGGGCGGTCCGCTTGCACGAGCGCCGGAAATCCCGCACGTATGGCGCATCCAATGACGGCTCCCGACCTCCGTTCGCGCATTCGCCGGCGTCTCGCCGACGAGGTCGGACGCATGTCGAAGCAGGCGCCGTTCACGGTGTGCCTCGCGTACCCGTCGCCGTACGGCGCGGGCATGAGCTCACTCGGCTATCAGCGCATCTACCGCGCGATCATGGAGTCGCCCGGCCTCGCGTGCGAGCGCGCGTTCTTGGACGACGAGGCCGAAACGGATCTCGCGCAGCAGACGTCGGCGATCACGTACGAGTCGGGCCGGCCGATCGCGGATCTCCCGGTCGTCGCGGTGAGCGTCGCGTACGAGATCGAGATCGCGGGCTTGATCGCGATGCTCGAGCGCTCGGGCATCCCGCCGAGGCGCGTCGATCGCGACGACCGTCACCCGTTCGTGCTCGCGGGCGGGCCGCTCACGTTCTCCAATCCGCTGCCGCTCGCGGGGATCGTCGACGCGATCGTCGTGGGCGAGGCGGAGGAGATCACGATCGACGCGCTCCGCGTGCTCGAGTCGGTGCGCGGGCGCGACGCGCAGAAGGACGCGCTCGCGAAGATCGCCCACG
>DASYCF010000457.1:0-3274 GCA_036500365.1 Byssovorax sp. | reverse complement strand
CTGGAGCGCGCGGGCGCCTCGGCCGACGAAGCCGCGCGGGTCGCCGCGCTCCTCGCCGCGTGCGACGGCGTTCGCTTCGTGCCGGGCGACGCGGCGGCGGACGCGGCCAACGACCTCCGCGCGAGCGCGAACGACCTCGTGCGCGGGCTCCTTCGAGGCGCGGCGCGGTCCAGGCGCGGAGGCGCCGCGTGACCGGCCGCCGCTCGTTCGTGATCGCGGGCGCCTGCGTGCTCGGGCTCGTCGCGCTGGCGGCGCCCGGCGCGCGCGCCGACGACGACCCGCCCGAGGCGCTGTTCGCCAAGGGCGCGGCAGCGCTCGAGGCCGGCGCGTACCAGGAGGGGATCGACGACTTCGAGGCGCTCGGCGATCGCGGGTTCGTGCACCCCGACGCGAGCTTCGATCGCGGCCTCGCGTACGTGATGCGCGTCCGCGCGAAGAAGGACCGCCCCGGCGATCTCGGGCGCGCCGCCGCCGCGTTCGAAGAGGCGACGCTCCTCCGGCCCGACGACGAGCCCGCGGCGCGCGAGCTCCAGCGCGTGCGGGCAGAGCTCACGCGGCGGCGCTCTCGGCGCGGGCGCGACGACATCGAGGCGAAGCCGACCCTCGAC
Source organism: Byssovorax sp. (assembly GCA_036500365.1). GTDB lineage: Bacteria > Myxococcota_A > Polyangia > Polyangiales > Polyangiaceae > DASYCF01. Next base: position 2,666 of record DASYCF010000457.1, on the reverse strand, counting down.
CGCGTGCTCGTCGGCCTGCTCGCCGAGACCGCGTGGGAGGTCCTGGCGCTGATCGCGTCGGCCGCGCTCGCGCTCGGCCTGTACCTGCGCGCGCGCAAGGGCGGCGCGCACGTCGCCGGGAGCATCGTGACGCCGGTCGCCGTCGGCGCGCTGGCGCTGCTCCTGCCGGCGGCGATCGAGGCGCGGTGGCTCGCGGCGAACACGCGCGCGGGCGTCGTCGTCGCGTCGGACGTGAACCTCGTCGACGTCACCGGCAAGGCGCTCGCCGCGCCGCCGCTGCCGGAGGGCGCGAGCGTCGAGGCGGGCGCTCGCGACGGCGCGCTCGTCCACGTGCGCTGGGGAGCGGCCGAGGGATGGGCGCCGCTCTCGAGCGTGCGCCTCATGCCGCGTTGACCGCATCGACGGGCTCTACGCGGAGCTTTTTGCGCCGCGGGGCGCGGTCACGGGCTACGGTGCGCGGCTGATGTGGGTCCGGAGGGCCGCCATTCGTCCCGTGCCGCCGTTCGCGCAGCTCCCGTCGCGCGCGCTGACCGACATCGAGGACAAGCTCGGCGACGACGACGACAGCGCGCGCTCGCGCCTCGACGTCGCGTTCACGCGCTTCGAAGAGACGCAGCCGGCGCTCGCCGAGCGCATCTCCGAGGTGCTCGGCCGCCCGCTCGACGAGACCGCCCTCGCGCTCGGCTACTTCTTGACGCTCGCGATCTGGCTCGCGTTCGACGCCGTGTTCTCGAACGACCTCGGTCAAGTCTCGGAGACCGCGCTCGCCAGCGTCGAGGAGGCGATGAGCCTCGACGAGCAGATTCGCCTCTCGGATCCCGCCGAGGCCGTCGACTCCGACGACGTGGTGGCGATGGAGCAGCCCGACATCCTCGCGTTCGTGCACGAGCACGTCGACGCGGCGCTCGAGGCGAACGCGAGCGAGGTCGACGTCGACGACGTGCACGTCATCTATCAGGTCGTGCTCGTCGAGATCCTCGCGTTGAGCTACGCCGTCCGCGCGCCGCCGAACTGGGACATGCCGGTCCCCGAGTTCAGCGCGTAGCTTCGCGGCCGTGATCAACGACGGCTCCGCTGGCGCGGGCCGTCAGCGCACGGCGAACGTCGTGCGGAAGGCCGGCCCGGGCGTGGCCTTGCCCGACGGCGCGCGGTAGTCGCGCTGCGTCGCGTTGATCGCGTCGAGCACGGCGACGATCTCGCGGAAGCTCGCGTGATCGTCGCTGTGCAGCACCGCGGTGTCGCTCGCGCGATCGCTCGGATCCGCGTGGGCGTGGTGATCCTTCCACGACGTCGCGACCGCGCGCGCGAGATCGTCGTAGCGCGGCGAGCCGCTCGCGGCCTCGGGCCGCGCGACCTCGACCTCGCTGATGACCGTCGCGCCTTGCTTCCACGCGACGTCGAAGCCGTGCTCGCGCATGACGACGTGGAGCTGCGGGCTCGTGTCCTGCTTGCAGTCGCCGTCGCACGTGTTCGGCCCCGGCACGTCGGCGCTGGCGTTCACGCGCGAGCTCGTCACCCACACGGCCGTGATCAGCAGGAACGCGATCGTGACCATGAGCAGATCGATGAACGGGATCATGTTGATCTCCGAGTTCGTCGACCTGCGCTTGCCCGCGTCGCCCACGTCGATGCCTGCCATGAAGACGCTCCTTCGGCCGCGCACACGCGCAGCACATGAAGGCTGCGACGACGCGCCGAGCGCCGAAGTTCCGGGCGGCGATTCTTCGAGCGCGAACCGAAAGTTCCAGCGCGCCGGCTCAGTCGTCTTCGGCGAGCGTCGCGCGCTTCGGCGCCACCTTGATCTCGGCCTTCGTCGGCGCGGGCTCGATCTTCGCGCGCTCGGTGGTCACCGGCTCGATTTTCGCCGGCTCTGCCTTTGCGGGCTCGATCTTCGCCGGCTCGATCTTCGCGGGGGTCGCCGCGATGGTCGGCGGCGGGGGAGCGACGACCTCGGCCCTCGGCGCGACGGGCGGGGCGACGATCGCCACGACGTGCGGCGCAGGCGGCGGCGCGACGGGCGCGAGGACGGCGACGGGCGCCGGCGTCGACATCGGGGCGGCGGCCATCACCGGCGCGGACGGGATGTGCGACGGGCACATGAAGAGACGCCCGCGGACCCCGTAGCCGCCCGGGTGCCGCTCGGTCTCGTCGACGGCGACGAAGTTGCCGCCCGCGTCGGCCGCGTTCTTCACGAGATCGCGGTGCGCGGACGCGAGATCGCCGATAATCGCGTCGCCGCTCACGTCGCCGAGGAAGCGGCACGCGCGCGGCGGCTCCGACCGCGTGACGACGACGTCCTCGACCGCGTGCGGATCCGCGGCGCTCGGCTCGAACAGGCCGCACGCGGACGCGAACAGGACGACGGGCACGAGGGCGAACGACTCGATGACGCGCATGGCTCCCGGTTCTAGGCACGCGGCGCTGCTTGGCCCAGTTTTCTGCGTCGCCCTGGTCGCGCTCACCGCGTGCGCCGCGTCGTCCGAGCCGCTCGCGCCGCTGCCCGAGGTCCGCTATCCGGCGCCCGCGCCCGGCCTCGTGTGGATCGACGGCAGCTGGCACAAGGACGGCGCGCGCGACGTGTGGCTCCCTGGCCACTGGGAGACGCCGCGCGACCCGTACAAGTGACCGCGCGCGTGATACATTGATGACGTGCGCGCACCGACTCC
>DASYCF010000456.1:0-2116 GCA_036500365.1 Byssovorax sp. | reverse complement strand
ACGCGCGCAGGCTCCGCCTTCACGAGCGCGCGGAGGCCCTCGACGAGCGTCAGCATCGCAGGCGCCGCGCCGCGCGCGTCGACGCCGCGCGCCGCCATCGCCAGCGGCGCATAGGCGAAGCCCGCGCGCGCGCGCTCGCTCGTCGTGAGCAGCGACGCGAGCGCGTCGGCCGCGTCGGCGATCTCGGCCGCGCTCCTCGGCGCTTCGGCGAGGCGGGCCGCGGCGAACACCAGATCGTGCGGGTGGAGCGCCCGCGCGTCGGCGCGCTTCTCGCTACACGCGACGGGCTGGAGCAGCGCCTCGACGCGCGCGCGATCACCCGGCCGAGCCGCCGCGACGACGGCGCGTGCGAGCGTCGCGTCGACGACGCCGCCGCTCGCGGTGATGCGCGCATAGGCGCCGTAGCCCGTCGACGCCGCCGCGCGATCTCCGCTCGCGAGCGAGCTCGCGGCGCCGCGGGGCGCGTCGAGCAACAGACCGGACGCGCGCATGCGCTCGAGCAGCACCCTCGCGCGCGCCGCGCTGTCTTCGCTCGCCGCCCCGAGCCGCGCGCGCGCTCGATCGGCCGCGCGCGCCGCGTCGACGTACCTGCCACCGCTCGCCGCGTCGACGGCGGCGCGCACGTCGGCCTCGAGCGCGAGATCGGCGTCGAGCTTGCCCGGCGCGACCGCGACGACGGGCGGGACGGGCGGCGCGAACGGCGCGAGCGGGTCATGACCGAGCGCTACGCGCGCGCCGCTCGGCGTCACCCTCGTGAGCGCGCCGCAGCTCGCGGCGTCCGCGAACGCGACGAGAACAACATCGGCGTCGAGGGCGCCCGTCGCGGGCAGCGCCGCGACCGCGATCGATTTCCCGACCGAGGAGGCGGGGGCGCCGTGCTCGACGAGGACGACGGCCGATCGCTCGGTCGGCGCGACGGCCTCGAGGGCGTCCCACGCGGCGCCCCACGCGTCGTCGCCCAGGGCGGCGCGCCTCGCGTCGACGTAGCCCTGCACGAGCTCGCGCGGCGTGGGCTCGCCCTCGTAGACGCGCGCCGCGATCGCCGCCTCGCACACCTCGAGCGCAGTCGCGCCGCGCGCCGCCGCGCCCTCGACGAACGCGGCGCAGCCGGGGCCCGCGGCGAGCGCTCCCGCGTGGGGCGCGCCGCCGCACGCGAGGGCACCGAGGACGAGCGCGCCGATCGACGACGCACGCCGCGTCCGCTCGAGGAGGGCCGCGCGCGGCATCGTGCGCGACGTTACCGCATCGCCCGCGTTCGCGCCGTCGCATCCCCGTCGCATGCACGTCGGCGGACGTGGTACGCCCGTGCGACATGCAGCGCCGCGGCCGAACGCTGCCCGTGCTCGCCGCCGCGGCGGCCATCGCGCTCGTCCTCGGCGGCTGCGGCCGCGACGAGCGTTCGCCGTACTTCGGCACGACGAGCCGCGGCAAGAAGGACCCGCGCACGTTCTACACGAACCTCGGCGCCGAGCCCGAGTACCTCGATCCGGGCAAGCTCAGCGACTCCGCGAGCCAGACGCTCGCCCTGCAGCTCTTCGAGGGGCTCACGAAGTACGACCCGAGGGACAGCCACCCGACGCTCGGCGTCGCCACGCGCTGGGAGCAGAGCGACGACAGCCGCTTCTACCGCTTCCACCTGCGCGACACCGCGAGGTGGAGCGACGGCAAGCCCGTCACCGCGAAGGATTTCGAGTACGCCTGGCGCCGCGTGCTGCGTCCCTCGGTCGCGTCGCGCGCCGCGCCGACGATCTACGCGCTCAAGAACGCCGAGCTCTACAACCGCGGCCTCTTGCTCACGACGAAGCGCGACGTCGTGGTGCGCGCGGCCGCCGACGCGTCGTCCGCCGAGGTCGCGCGCCTCGCGAAGGGGAGCGCCGTCCGCGTCGTCGCGCGATCGCCGCTCGAGCTCTCGACCGATCTGCCTCTCTTCGCCGCGCCCGCGCCCGCGAAGGTCCTCGTCCACAAGAAGGCCGACGAGCGTACGCACGCGCCCGAGCAGATCTCGTACGAGGGCCTCGCGAAGCCCGTCGTCGTCGACGCGTCGATGCACATGAAGGGCGCGAAGGTCGACGTGCTCGGCGCCGGCGATGCGGTCGACTGCGACGGCGAGTCGGGT
>DASYCF010000455.1:0-3584 GCA_036500365.1 Byssovorax sp. | reverse complement strand
CTTCGATCCGCCGCTCTCGAGCGACGTCGCCGCGATGGCCGGCGCCGTGTCCGGCTGGGTGCGCTCGACGGCGAGCGCAGTCGTGGCCGGCCGCGACATGGCCGACGCGATCGCCGCGGCGCGCGCAGGGCAGGTCGCGTCGCTCGTCGTCCCCGCCGACGCGCAGTGGAGCGAGGGCGGCGACGTCGCGGCGCCGGTCGATCCCGTCGCCGCGACGCGCGTCGACGCAGCTGCGATCGCGCGCGCGGTCGCGACGCTGCGGGCCGGTCGCGCCGCGCTGATCCTCGGCGGCCGCGCGCTGTCGGAGGCCGCGCTCCGCGACGCGCAGCGCGTCTCCCTCGCCACGGGCGCGCGCCTCTTCTGCGAGAGCTTCCCGGCTCGCCTCGAGCGCGGCGCCGGCCTCCCCGCCGCGGCGCGCGTGCCGTACATGAGCGAGCTCGCGCGCGCGACGTTCGCCGATGTCGCCGCGGCGGTGCTCGTCGGCGCGAGCGATCCGGTCTCGTTCTTCGGCTACCAGGACGGCGTGAGCCGGCTCCTTCCGGACGGCACGCGCGTCGAGCCGCTCGCCGCGCCGACCGACGACGCGGCGCACGCGCTCGCGGCCCTCGCCGACGCGGTCGGCGCCGCGCCGTTCGTCGCGCCCGCGTCGACGAGGCCGCCGCGACCGACGGGACCGCTCAACAACCGCTCGCTCGTCGCGGCCATCGCACACATGATCCCCGAAGGCGCCGTCGTCATCGACGAGGGCGTGTCGATCGCCGGCTCGATCTTGCCCGTGTCGACGGGCGCGCCGAGGCACAGCTACCTGATGCTCACCGGCGGCGCGTGCGGGCAGGGGATGCCGTGCGCCGCCGGCGCGGCGATCGGCGCGAAGGGCCGCAAGGTGATCGCCCTCGTCGGCGACGGCAGCGCGCTCTACACCGTGCAAGCTCTGTGGACGCAGGCGAGGGAAGGGCTCGACGTCGTGAACGTCGTCTGCGCCAACGACGCCTACCGCATCCTGCACGTCGAGCTGACGAAGCTCCTCGGCGCGCTCCCCGGCCCGCGCGCGTCGAAGCTGACCGAGCTCGCGCCGCCGAGGATCGACTGGGGCAGCATCGCGAAGGGCTTCGGCGTCCCCGCGTGCCGCGCCGAGACGACCGACGCGCTGCTCGACGCGCTCGGTCGCGCGCTCGCGACGCCGGGACCTGCGCTCATCGAAGCGCGCGTCTAGTTGGCGATGGGGCCGCGAGCGGCCCCAAACCCCGACGTTGCTTCGCTCCGTCTGAATCAGTCGGCGCGCGCCTCGACGACGACCAGCGACGACTCGCGGATCCACGCGCCGAGGTACGCCTTCAGCGCGCTGGTCGTGACGACGCGCCGCGGCCCAGACGCGCCCGACCACAGCGCGGCGACGCGCGAGCGAGGATCGAGGCTCGCGTCGGCGTCGGCCCGAGCGAGGTCGGCGTTCGCGCGCGCGACGTCGGCGTCGGTCACGCGTTCGCCGAGGTTCAAGAGCGTCGCCCTCGCCTGCGCCGTCGCCGAGGCGAGCGAGTCGTCCGGCGCGCGAACGTCGACGACGAGCGCCGCCCCGCGCGCGCCGCCGACGACGCGCGCCGACCACGCGGGCGCGGTGTCCTTGAGCGCACCCGCGAGTGGGCCGCGCTCCCCGCCGAGGATCGCCGCGGCCGCCTCTGCGTAGGCTCGACCTGCATCGGGGAGCGGCACGGCGACGAGCGCCTGCCCGAGCTGCGCGTCGGACGGCAGGCGCGCCGAGCTCGTGCCCGCGCGCGACGGCGCGGCGACCCCCGGCCTGCAGGCGCGCTCGCCCGCGCTCGGCGCGAGCCATCGGTCCACCTCGGCGACGGCGGCGTCGGCCTCGGCTTGATCGACGTTCGCGAGCACGGCGACGCGCATCGGCCCGGCGGCGAGCGCGGCCGCGCGCAGGCGGACGGCCTCGACGCCGCTGCTCGCGACGCGGCTCCACAGGCCGAGCGGCGCGACCCACGACGGGTGGTTCGGCGCGAGCGCGTTCGCGAGCGCCTCGAACGCGGCGCCCTGGCGGCCGCTCTCGCGCTCGATCCGATCGAGCAGCTCGGCGCGCGCCTCGAACGTCGCGTCGCTGCCCGACGTGCCCGCGAACAGCGCCCGCGACGCCGCGCCTGCGACGCGCGCAGCCAGGGCAGAGGGGGCCTCCGCGCCCTGCGGCGCGGCGTGCGCGAGGACGCCGATGCCGTCGGCCGTGATCCACGCCTCGAGCCGCACGTCGGCGCGATCCCGGCGGCTCGGCTCCACCGCGGCGAGCGCGGCGAGGGCGCCGACGCCGGCGTCGCGCGCGCCCTCCTCGGCGACGCCGCACGGGCTCGCGAGCAAGAGCCACAGCTCGCCCTGTCCGCGCTCGACGGCGACGCGCCGCTCGGCCGTCTGCGCGTTCGACGACGCGATCGACGCGGCGAGGCGCTCGCGGAGGCGCACGGCGAGCCCGTCGGCGACGGCGCCCTTGTCGGTCGGGGGGACGCCGAGCGCGACCGCCCACGTGTCTTTCCCGTCGGCGCGCGTCGCGAGCGTCCACCACGCCGCGCGCGCGGCGGCCTCTCGCGGATCGGCGGCCTCGACCACCGCGCGCGCCGCGACGTCCCCCGCGTCGGTGGGGGCCGCGAGCGCGAGCGCGATCTCCTTGCGCGTGATCGCGCCGGCCAGCGCCGCGGACGCCTCGAGCGACCCGCCGCTCGACCGCGCGTCGCCCTCGAGGACGACGCTCACGCAGCCGCCGTGCGGGCGCGCGGCGCCGGTCACCGACGCGACCCGCCAGGGCTCCGCGAGCCCACGAACGCGCGCCGCGAGCACGGCGTCATCGGCGCCGAGCGCCTCGGCGGCGGCGGCCGCTGCTGCAGGATCGGCGACCGCGACCGCGACGGTGAGCCGCGCGCTCTTCTTGTCGATCGCCGTCGACGCGTACGCGCCGACCGACTCGCTCATCGGCGCCGCGCTCGCCGTCGACGCGCCGACGGGCCAAGCGGCGCTCCGCTGGAGCGACGACGCGGCCGCGGCGACGAACGTGGAGTCCCCGACCACGCCGACGGCTGCGCGATCTGCGCCGAGCGCGCGCCGCGCCGCCTCGAGCTCGGCGACGCCGGCCGCGGTCTTCACGTCGATCGCCGCCTCCCCGGGCGCGACCGCCAGGGCGCCGGTGCACGCGGCGATCGGCGCGAGCTCGGGCGCGTCGAGCGGGTGCCGCTCGAGCGACGTCACGCGCTGCTCGACGAGGGCGAGCTCGGCCGCGCCCGCGGCGACGGGCCTCGCGATCTCGCGGGTGATCGCGTCGAAGAGCGCGCGCATCTTCGCGGCGTCGCGGCCGGTCCAGCGGACGCGGAACGCCCCGCGCGACGCCCGCGTGTCGACGTCGACGCCGACCGCGCGGAGGCGCGCCTCGACGAGCGCAGCGAGCGCCGTCGTCGTGGCGGGCGGCGCGCCGGTGACGAAGGTCACGACGACGGCGCCGAGCGGATCCCCGTCGCGCGCCACGACCGCGAGCCGCGGCCGATCTGCGAACGCGCGCACGTCGATGCGCTGGCCCGCGCGCCCGCCCGAGACGAGCGTCCCCG
>DASYCF010000454.1:0-2086 GCA_036500365.1 Byssovorax sp. | reverse complement strand
CGCGAGCGTGTGATGCGCGTCGAGCTGCGCGCAGGCCTCTTTCAGCGCGACGAGATCCTCGATCAAGATCGACGTGCGCACGTCGTCGACGCCGAGCGCGTCGGTCGCGGACTCGAGGTCGAGCTGTTCGTGGAGCTCGGTGAGCTCGCCGGGCGTCGGCGAATCGACGAGGCCTTGAATGGCCTCGCCGACCGCCTCGAAGATCTCGACGCCGTGGCCGCTCACCTGCGAGATCTCGCGGCCGTCCGCGTCGCGCACGCTGAACGTGACGTCGTAGCGCGCGTGCGCTCGTTCGAGCTTGCCGTCGATCCAGCGCGCCGCGCGCGACTTCGCCGCCGCGATGGCCGTCGCCCGCGCGTCCGGCGCGTTCCACGGGTGCACGGAGCTCACTTCCGACGTGAGCCCGCGCGGCGTGTCCCACAGCTCGGCCGGCACGAGCGTCTGCGCGTCGGCGCCGCCGTGAATCAGCGCGAGCCGCTCGCACGTGAGCGCCGCCGCGGCGGACCCGAGCCACGCTTCGCTGTCGGGCATGACCTCGAACGGCGGGCAAGCGTACGCCGCGAGCTGCGCGCCGGCCTCCGCGGTCGACTTCGTGGTGCTCGAGCCGCGCGACGGCAGCTTGAGGAGCGCATAGATGCCGAAGCCGACCGCGGCGAGGGCGATGATCGGCTTGAACGTCGGCAGGCGCCACGGCGCTTCGGTGTTGACGGCGGGCGACGCTTGCCCGCCGTTGGTCGACGCGCCCGGCGTCTTCGCGCCCAGCTTGACCGATCCGCTCTTCGCGAGCCGTCCCGAGCCGCGATCGGCGCTCAGGTTGCCGTTTCGATCCTCGTCGTCGTCGAGCGCGCCCGCCGCTTGCGCCATCGCGTCGGCGAACGCGAGCATCGTCGGGTACCGATCGGCGGGATCCTTCGCGAGCGCGCGCGCGAGGATCGCGTCGAACACCGGCGGCGCGTGCGAGCACGAGCTGATCGGCGGGGGATCGTCACGGAGCACCGACGCGACGAGGTCCGCCGCGCCTTCGCCCTTCCACGGGAGGCGCCCGCTCAGCGCCTCGTACGCGGTCACCGCGAGCGCAAACTGATCGGTCGCCGCGCTGACCTCGCCGCCGCGCGCTTGCTCCGGCGCGAGGTACGCGGGCGTTCCGACGAGCTGACCCCCGAGCGTCAGGTTCTTCGCCGGCTCGGCGACGGCGATCGTCTCGCCTTCGCCGGCGGTCGCGGTCTGGACCGGCTTCGCGATCCCGAAGTCGACGACGGTGACGTGGCCGTCGTCGCGGATCATCACGTTGTCGGGCTTCACGTCGCGATGGACGATGCCCGCGCCGTGCGCGAAATGAAGCGCGTGCGCGACGTCGACGAGGACGCCCACGCGGCGCCGGAGCCCCATCCACCCTTGGTGGAGCATGCTCCGGAAGCTCTGCCCGCGAATGAGCTCCATCACGAGGAACGCGCCGCCGTCGTCGGTCTCGCCGACGTCGTACACGCGGATGATCGCGGGATGTTCGAGCGCCGCCGCCGCGCGCGCTTCGCGAATGAGCCGCGCCCGCGCCGTCTCGTTGCCGACCGTCGCGTGCGAGAGGAGCTTCACCGCGACGATGCGGCCGAGCTTCGTGTCGCGCGCACGCCAGACGAGGCCCATGCCTCCCTCGCCGAGCGGCGCCGCGAGCTCGTAGCGCCCCGCAATGCACCTCGCGTCTTCCGGCATCCAACGTGGAGACGTACCGACCGCGCGCCGCCCCTGTCAACAGCGTCCGGCCCGTCAGGCCGCCGCGCGCGCGTAAATCTCCGAGCCCTCGAGCTCCGACGACCACCGGGCGATCAAATCGTCACAGTCGACGTCCTTCGGATGAAAGCCCGGGCGGTAGTACGCACCATAGAGCCGCGCGATCGCGCGGAGCACGCCCGGCTCGACGAAGAGGTAGCGCCCGAGGGCGAGCCACTCCGACGCCGAGTACAGCGTCCCGTCGGCGCGCATGAAGCGCGCTTGGTGCTCGAGGACCTTCGCGTAGAAGATCGCGCTCGCGATCGCCATCACGAAGACGCGCTCGGCGTACGTGCCGCCCGCCGCGAGGTACACGTCGTAC
>DASYCF010000453.1:0-1847 GCA_036500365.1 Byssovorax sp. | reverse complement strand
GAGCGTCCGCGCGCGCGTCACCACGTCCGGCGCGCCCGGCTCGCCCGCCCCCGCCGCGTACGCGCGCGCGAACGCCCGCACGTGCGCCGGCAACTCCGCCGCGATCTCCGCCTCGACGCGATCGAGCGCGAGCTCGGCATCGAGCAGGTTGCACGCGCGCGCCACGCGCGTCAGACGCGCGGCGGGTTCGGCGCGTGGATGCCGAGGCGCTCGAGCTCGGCGATCACGAGCTTGAGATCGTTCCAGGTGTCGCGCTTGCGCGCGTCCTCGCGAAGGAGATACGCGGGGTGGAACGTGGGCATCACGCGGAAGCCGTGGCGATCGTGGAACTTGCCGCGGAGCGCGCTGATCGGGGCGTCGGTGCCGAGGATGTTGTTGGCCGCGGGACGGCCGAGCGCGACGACGATGCGCGGCGCGAGCGCGTCGAACTTCGCGTGCAGGAACGGCATGCAGCTGGCGAGCTCGTCCGGCTCGGGGTTGCGGTTGCCGGGCGGCCGGCACATCACGACGTTCGTGATGTAGACGGTGTCGCGCGTCCAGCCCATCGCCACGATCATCTTGTCGAGCAGCTCGCCCGCCGCGCCGACGAACGGCTCGCCGCGACGATCCTCTTGCTCGCCCGGCGCCTCGCCGACGAACACGAGCGGCGCGCGCTCGGCGCCGACCCCGAACACGATCTTGTTGCGCCGCTGCGACAGCTTGCAGCGCTGGCAGTCGCCGACCTCGGCGGCGATCTGCGCGAGCGTGCGCCGTTCGCCGCGGAGCTGCGGCTCGTCGTCGACGATCGGCAGCGGGATCGGCGCGTCGCTGATCGAGCCGCGCGCGAGCCGCGGCGACGCACCGCCCGGCACCGCCCAGCCGCCGAGCTGCGCGCGCCGGCCGAGCTGCGTGCGCAGGTGGCGAACGACCTCGCGCAGCTCGTCGACCTCCGCCGCTTCGTCCGGGGCGAGCGTGCTATCCATAGCCCCGGTATGCCATCACCTCGCCCGCCGACTCAACTGACCGGGATCGCCCTCTGGCTGATCCTCGCGTGCGTCGCTCCCGGCTGCCAGCACGCCGAGTCGCTCCCGTCGGGCGATGTCGCGGCGACGCTCGTCGGGCCGACGCTCGGCGACACCGTGTTCGATCCGGCGACGCTCAAGGGCAAGCGCGCGCTCGTGATGTTCGTGTCGCCGACGTGCGAGCACTGCCTCGACGAGCTGCCGCGCGCGAACGCGATCGCGAAGTCGGCCAATGCCGCGGTCGTCGCGATCTTCGTCGCGGGCAACGGCGACGACGCCGTCAAGGTCGTCCGCCAGACCAGGTTCACCGGCACCGTGCTCGTCGACGAGGGCGGCGCGCTGAAGAAGCAGTACGACGTCACCGCCGTGCCCTACATGCTCGTGCTCGGGCCCGACGGCGTCGCGCTCACGGCGTTCCGCGGCGCCCAGGATGACGACGTCCTCGCGGCCGCGCTCGCGCCGCCGACGTAGCAACGCGGCGCCTTACTTCTCGGGATCTTTGATCGTCGGTTGCGTCTTCGCGGCGTCGTTCGTGCCCTCGGGGAACGTGAGGTACGCGTAGTACAGGTTGTCCGCTTCGGTGGCGGTGCGGACCGCGGCTTCCTTCGCGTCCTTGGGGTTCTTGAACGTGACGCGGACCTCGACGCCGGCGGCGTGCGCCGGGCGATCCTTCGTCGCCCTCGCCGCGCCGACGACGCGCGCCTGGATGCCGGCGAGCGGGTTGTCGAAGTAGCGCGTGTCGACCTGCCGCCACGCGTTCGCGCCGAGCCGCGGCAGCGCGAGCTCGACGACGAGCGTCGCGCCCTCGACGTGCTGCGCGACCTCGAACTGCCCCGGCGACTGGAA
>DASYCF010000452.1:0-2573 GCA_036500365.1 Byssovorax sp. | reverse complement strand
GAGGACAAGATCGTCGACGCGCTCGGCCGCGTGGAGGGCGCGTACTCGCTCGTGCTCATGACGGTCGACGCGCTCGTCGCCGTGCGCGATCCGCGCGGCTTTCGACCGCTGTGCCTCGGCGTCGTGAAGCGCCCCGGCGAGCCGGACGCGCACGTCGTCGCGAGCGAGCCGACGAGCTTCGATCTGATCGGCGCCGAGCTCGTGCGCGACGTCGCCCCGGGCGAGATGATCGTCGTCGACAAGGCAGGCCTCCGGAGCTGGTTCCCGTTCGCGAGGGCGCCGCGCAAGCTCTGCATCTTCGAGCACGTGTACTTCGCGCGCCCCGACGCGCGGATCGACGGCGCCGCGGTGTACGAGGTGCGCAAGGCGCTCGGCCGCCGCCTCGCCGAGGAGCACCCGCCGCCGATCGGGCCGAACGGCGGGCTCGAGGACGTCGTCGTCATCCCCGTCCCCGACTCGGGCGTGCCGGCGGCGATCGGCTACGCGGGGCGCGCCGGCGCCGCGTTCGAGCTCGGCCTCATCCGCAGCCACTACGTCGGCCGCACGTTCATCGAGCCGCAGCAGCAGATCCGCCACTTCGGCGTGCGCCTCAAGCTGAACCCGAACCGCGGCGTGATCGAGGGCAAGCGCGTCGTCGTGATCGACGACTCGATCGTGCGCGGCACGACGAGCCGCAAGATCGTGCGCATGCTGCGCGAGGCCGGCGCGCGCGAGGTCCACGTGCGCATCTCGAGCCCGCCGACCGAGTGGCCTTGCTACTACGGCATCGACACGCCCACGCGCAGCGAGCTCATCGCGTCGAAGCACGCGGTGGACGAGATCCGCGACCACCTCACGGCCGACTCGCTCGGCTACCTCTCGCTCGACGGGCTGGTCGACGCCATCCGCGCGGTCGAGGGGCGCGCTCACGGCGGCGATCAGCCCGCGCGCGACGCCTACTGCCACGCCTGCTTCTCTGGTGACTACAGCGTGCCCGTGCGCGCGCAGACCACGCGCGGCGCGCTCCACCTCGTCCGCTGAAGGCGCGCCCGAAAGCTGGAGTCCTGGGGCGGAAGGGGCGGAAGGGAGCGGAGGTCTGTGGACAGTGGCGCGCCCGTGGACAACGCGTGAGAGGTCCTGGCAGGCGGATGAGTCGTCGTGCGCGTTGCCCACCGTCGCTTGGACAACGCGCGGTGGAGCCGCGACCGCCCGAGCGTCAGTAGTGCGCGCGTTGCCCACACTGCCCACAGACCCGACGACGTTTTTTTGATTTTCTGATTTCAGAAAAAAATAAAAACGTCGTCGAGTCGGTGGGCAGTGTGGGCAACGCGTCGAATAGACGCTTCGGTTCATGCGAGGACCGTCGGCGCGTTGTCCAAGCGACTGGGGGCAACGCGCACGGCCACCTTTCCGCCTCGCGAGGACGGTGAGCGCGTTGTCCACAGGCGCGTCACTGTCCACGGACCGCCCGCCGGAACCACTCTTTGGTCTCGGCAGGCTTGACAAATCGCGCGTATGGATTAGATTAGCTGAATCAAGATGCGGCAACAGACAATCGAATTTCGCACGTGGGGTGGTCGCCGTGCCGGCGCCGGGCGTAAGCCGTCAGGTCGCGCGCGCGGCGCCGTCCACGAAGCTCGGCCGGCGGTCGGGCGTTCGATCCCGCAGCACCTCACGATGCGCGTGCGCGGCGTGCCGAGCTTGCGATCCGAGCGTTGCATGAAGGTCATTCGCCGAGCGTTTGCCGAGGGCAAAGAGCGGTTCGGCTTTCGTCTCGTGCAGTACGCGGTCCAGCCGGATCACCTGCACATGATCGTCGAGGCGGCCGGGAAGAAGAGCCTGTCGAGCGGCGCCCGCGGGCTCGCCATCCGGGTCGCGATGCGGATCAACCGGCTGCTCGGACGTTCGGGCAAGGTGTTCGCGGAGCGCTATCACGCCGTCGCGCTGGGCTCGCCCAAGCAGGTCCGGCATGCGCTCGCGTACGTGCTGCTCCAGGAGCGTCGGCACGCCGCGAAGCGCGGCGCCGAGATGACCACCGAGCTCGATCGCTGCTCATCCGCGCTCACGTTCGACGGCTGGGCCGACGCGTCGCCCCGGGCCGGGCCTTGGGACGAGACCGTGGCGCCGCCTCGCACGTGGCTGCTCTCGAAGGGTTGGCGACGCCACGGACGCCTTCGCCGCGGCGAGGTCCCCGGCGCCGCGTCAACCCCCACGACTCAACGCGGGCGTCGTCGCTCTCCTACAGGCCGTCGAAGCGGACCTTTTGCCCGGCGACGACGCCGTGGCGCCGGCACCAGCCGGCGTTGAGCTCGAGCACGTACTTCGACGAGCAGCCGACGGAGAAGGTGTCGTCGCTCATCGTCGGGGTGTTCTCCTCGATGCCGACGACGAGGCCGTCGTCGTCGATGTAGAGCATGTCGAGCGGGATGCACGTGTTGTGCATCCAGAACGAGTGATCCTCCTTCGTGGGGAAGAGGAAGATCATGCCGTGATCCTCGGGCATCGACCGGCGGAACATGAGCCCGCGCTGGCGATCGTGGTCGTTCTCGGTGACCTCGACGTTCACCGTCTCGTCCTTCGCCTCGACGAAGACG
>DASYCF010000451.1:0-4407 GCA_036500365.1 Byssovorax sp. | reverse complement strand
TGCCGGCCTCGTGCGCGTACCGGCCGCCGATCGAGACGCCGCGCCCGCGCATCCACGGGCTCGTGAACGCCGTGATCGAGGGGCCGGACGGCGGCGCGCCCGATCTCGACGACGAGGGCCGCTACACCGCGCGCTTCGCCTTCGACCTCGACGGCCCGCAGGCCGGCGCGGCCTCGCAGCGGATCCGCATGATGCAGCCGCACGGCGGAGAGCGGTACGGCATGCACTTCCCGCTGCGCGCCGGCGTCGAGGTGCTCGTCGCGTTCGTCGACGGCGACCCCGATCGGCCGATCATCGTCGGCGCCGCGCCGAACACCGCCACGCCGAGCCCGGTCGACGCGTCGAACCGCCGCATGAACAAGCTGAAGACCGCGTCGGGCTGCGTGCTCGAGATCTTCGACGGCGACGCGTGACGGCGCGCGCTCAGGGCCGATAGGGCAGCTCGTACCCGGGGCGGTGCAGCTCGTGCGCCTCGAAGAAGGCGTGGAGTCGGTCGAGCTTCTGTCGCGCCTTCGCGTCGTCCGCGCTCCACAGGTTCTTGAGCTCGCCCGGGTCCTTGGCGAGATCGAAGAGCTCGGTCGTGTGCAGGCGCCGGTCCTCGATGAGCACCGTGTCGTCGTCGTAGTACATCGATCGCATCGAGCGACCCGACTCGGCGACGACGGGCCGCTCGAGCTTCGGCGCCTCGCCGCGCAGGAGCGGCACGAGGCTCTGACCGAGGAATTTCGCCGGCGTCGGCGCGCCGAAGAGGTCGAGGATGGTCGGCCCGAGGTCCGCGCCGGACACGCGCGCGTCGACGCGCTTCGCCGTGACGCCCGCGCCGTGGATCAGGAGCGGAACGCGGATGAGCTCGTCATAGAGCGTCGTGCCGTGCTCCTTCGTGCCGTGCTCGCCGAACGCCTCGCCGTGATCGGCGGTGACGATCAGCACGAAGCGGTCCTTCATGCCGAGACGGTCGACCGCCGCGAGGAGCTTGTCGAGCTCGGCGTCGACGATCTTCACCTCCTTTACGTAGCGTTCGAACTCCGTGCCTTCCTTGCCGCCTCGGTCGTAGGGCGCGTGGGGTTCGAAGTAGTGCGAATAGACGAACAGGGGCCCTTCGCCCTGCTTCTCGAGGCGCTTGATGACCGCCGCCGTGATCTGCGCCGCCGGGATGCCGACCGGGGAGCCCTTGCCGATCGCCTCGCCGAAGCCGGGCGTGAGGCCGTATTTGTCGGCGAAGCCGGTGCCGCTGACGACGAGCGTCGTCGCCACCTTGCGCGCGTTCAAGAGGGCCTCGACGCGTGAGGTGTCGTCCTGCCAAGGGAAGAGCTTCTGGTGTCCGCCGCCCGTCTGCTCGGTCCAGTAGAGCTGCGAGTAGAAGCGCCCCGTGAAGATCGTCGAGATGCTCGTGACCGTGGTCGGGGACGGCGAGCGCGCCTCGCGGAGATAGGCGCCCTCGTCGCGCAGGCGGTGCAAGACGGGGAGCTCGGCCTCGTACGTGTCCGAGTCGACGAGGTCCCAGCGGAACGCGTCGACCGTGAAGAAGACGACGATGGGCGGCTTCGCGAAGAGCGGCGGCGTCGTCGGCGGCACGTCGGGCAGGCCCGCGCGATCGCGGAACCACGGGCTGTCGACGCGCGCGGCGCCGCGGACGCCGCCGCGAGCGCGCGCGAGCCACGGGGCGATCGCGTCACCCGGCGTGGCGTACATCTCGAGCTGCACCGCGCCCGGCACCGGCGCGAGGAGGCCCGCGAGCCCGATCGCTGCGACGGCCGCCCAGCCGGTGCGCCCCACCGCCGGGAGGCGCCGCGCCGGCAGGCGCCCGATCGACGCGCCGACGAGCAGCGCCGCGATCCACACGGCGAAGAGGTGCAGTCCGAAATAGGCACGCTCGAGGGCGAGGTTGTTGGCGATCGCGAGGACCACGCCGAGCGCGGCAGGCACGGGCGGGAGCAGGGCGGCGAGCGCGCCCGCGCCCAGCGCGACGACCGGGATCGAGAGGCCCACGGCGGCGCCGACGAGCGCGCGGAGGACGCCGCTCGTGCCCGCGATGCCCGACGCGTCCTCGCGCAGGAGCAGCGCGCCGACGAGCGCGCCCGCCACCGCGAGCGCGACCGCCGCGCGGACCCGCGCCGGCGAGAAGAACCCCTCCGCTGGCGCAGCCTTTGGCGCGAAGCGCGCGTACGCGAGCACGGCCGCCGCGCTGAGGGCGCCGGCCGCGCAGAGCTCCGCCGCGCCGAGCACGAGGTGGAGCCCGCGCGGCGCGCCGAGCTTGGCGACGTCGACCGCCGTCTGCACGATCGCGAGCGCCGCCCACGCGAGCGCGGCCGCCGCGGCAGGCCCGACGAACGCGCCCGGCTCGCGCGGCGCCGCGGCGGGCGGCGCAGATGCCGGGTTCGAAGCTTCTTCCATGCACCTACGCGTTGTGCGAGAGAGAGCCGCCGCTTATACCACGCCTCGAGAGAATTCCCCGTCGATGCAATGGCATCCGCGCAGCGTCGTGCGTCCGATCATCGACCGGATCGCCGCGGTCCCGTTCGTCCGGGCGCGCGGAGAGGCTGCGCTGCGCGGCGCGCACCACGTGCTCGTGGCGGGCGTCATCGTCGCGTGCGGCTACGTCTTCGAGAAGAAGGTCGCCCCGCACTACCCGATCGAGAAGTGGCTCTTCTGGGTCTACGCGCGCCTCTGGGCGTGGTGCGTCCTCTTCGCGATCGGCTGCCTCAGCGCGGGCCACGCGGCGCTCGGCCTCTTGCTCCCGCGCGGCCTCTCGCTGCGCGCCCGCGCCGTGTACACGATGCCCGCGGGCGTCCTCGTCTTCTTCTTCGGGATGTTCGTCGGAGGGCTCCTGCACCTCTACGGCGCCGCGTTCGCGATCGGCCTGCCGCTCGCGATGGCGGCCGCGGGCGGGCCGGCGCTGGTTGCGCGCTGGCAGCGCGTCGCGCCGAAGATCCGCCGGGCGCGGCAGCGCGTCCGCGCCGCGCCGCCGTGGTGGAGCCTCCCGGTCATCTGCTTCGGCGTCGTCGCCGTCGTCGCCGTGTACCTCGAGATATTGCCTCCCGGGAACATCGCGTTCGACTCGCACTTTTATCACCTCGGCATCGCCCAGCAGTACGCCGCCGATCATGGCATCTCGCGATCGCCGGAGGGGTGGCTCTGCGCGACGATTCCGCACCTCGCGAGCGTCCTCTACACGTGGGCGATGATCGTCCCCGGCGTGCCCGTGGTGGAGAAGGTCCTCCTCGCCGGGCACATGGAGTTCGTGCTCTTCCTCGCGACGCTCGCGAGCCTGCCTGCGCTCGTCCGCTGGCTCGTGCCGGGCGCGCGCTCCGGCGGCGCCTGGGCGGCGATGTTCTTGTTCCCTGGCATCTTCCTCTACGACTCGAGCCTGACCACGGCGGCGGATCACGTGGCCGCGTTCTGGGCGCCTGCGGCCTACCTCGCCTTCGCGCAGGCGTACCGTGATCTCGCGCCGCGGCGGACTGCGCTCCTCGCCGCGCTGCTCGGCGGCGCGCTGCTCACGAAGTACCAGTCGGTCGAGCTCGCCATCCTGCCCGTGCTCGGGATCACGTTCCGCGCGCTCCAGCTCTCGATCGTGTGGATTCGAGATCGGCAGAAGCTCGCGCGCATCGCCGCGGGGGTCGGCGCCGCGCTCGGCGCCGGGCTCGTCGTCACGGCGCCGCACTGGCTCAAGAACTGGGTCTGGTACGGCGACCCCGTCTATCCGTATCTGCACGACTACCTGAACCTCCACCCTTTCTCGTCGGACGCCGCGGCCACGTTCACCGACTACTGGGAGAAGGTGCAGGTCGGCGCGTGGCGCCCGAAGGGGACGACGTTCCAGAAGATCAAAGAGACGGTGTACGCCGTCTACTCGTTCTCGTTCGATCCGCACGACTGGGCGAAGTTCCACGGGACGGTGCCCGTCTTCGGCTCGCTCTTCACGCTCGGCGTGCTGATCCTGACCACGCTGCGCAAGACGGGGAGGCTCTGGGGGATCTACCTCGCGGCGAACCTCGCCGTGATGCAGTGGTTCTGGTCGATGCACCAGGATCGCTATCTCCAGGTCGTCCTGCCTTGGATGGCCGCCGCGGTCGCCGGCACGATCGCGCTCACGTGGCGCGTCGGCTGGCTGCCGAGGATCGCGATCTGCGGCCTGGTCGCCTTCCAGCTCGTGTGGGGCGGCGACGTGTACTTCATCCCCGGCCACTCGATGCTCGGGACCGCGCCCATCAAGGCGACGGCCGATCTCATCGCGACCGGATACAAGAAGAAGTACGAGAACCGGCTCGTGATCCCGGGCGAGCTGCCGAAGCTCGGCACGCTCCTTCCCGAGGGCGCGCGCGTGCTGCTGCACGAAGAGAACCGCCGGCTCGGGCTCTTTCGGCCCATCGTCTCCGACTTCACACCTTGGCAGTACGGCATCCG
>DASYCF010000450.1:0-3274 GCA_036500365.1 Byssovorax sp. | reverse complement strand
CGCCGCGCACGCTCGGCAGGCGGTGGTAGTCCTGCAGCGTCGGCTCCGACGTCAGCGCGTCGACGATCGCGAGGCCCGCCGCCGGCCCGTGCGCCATCGCGACGGCCATCGCGCGGTTCAGCTCGACGATGGGCGACGGCGCGACCTCGGCGAGCTCGGCGTAGAGCGCCGCGATGCGCGCCCAGTCCGTCTCTCCGGCCGTGCGCGCGCGCGCGTGACACGCGGCGATCGCAGCCTGGAGCGCGTAGAGGCCGCGCGCGCCGCCGAGCGCCTCGGCGCGCGCGAGCGCCGCGAGGCCGCGCCGCACGAGGACGTGATCCCATCGCCCGCGATCCTGTTCGAGCAGCAGCACGGGCTCGCCTGTCGGGCCGACCCGTGCCCGCGCGCGCGAGGCTTGAATCTCGAGCAGCCCGATGAGGCCGTGCACCTCGGGCTCGTCCGGCGTGAGCCCGGCGAGCACGCGGCCGAGGCGCAGCGCGTCCTCGCAGAGCGCGGGCCGCATCCAGTCGTCTCCCGCGGTCGCCGCGTAGCCCTCGTTGAAGATCAGGTAGATGACCTGCAGCACCGACGCGAGGCGCGCGGCGCGATCGGCCCCGCGCGGGAGCTCGAACGGCACGCGCCCCTCGGCGAGGGTCCGCTTCGCGCGCACGATGCGCTGCGCGATCGTCGCCTCCGGCACGAGGAACGCGCGCGCGATCTCCCCCCGCGTGAGGCCGCCGAGGAGGCGCAGCGTGAGCGCGACCTGCGCGTCGGTCGACAGCACGGGGTGACACGCGGTGAACACGAGCCGCAGGAGATCGTCGCCCACGTCGTCGTCGATCGCGGCCTCGAGATCGGGCGCGTCCGCGGCGGCTCGCGCGTCGATCTCGTGACCGAGCGCCTCGTGTGTGCGCTCGGTCCGCTTGCCGCGCCGCAACAGATCGATCGCGCGTCGCTGCGCCGTGAGCATCAGCCACGCGCCCGGCTTCTCCGGCACGCCGTCCTCGGGCCAGCGCTCGAGCGCGGCGACGAGCGCGTCCTGCGCGAGCTCTTCGGCGAGGCCGACGTCGCGCAGCCGCCGCGCGAGGCCGGCGATGAGCCTCGGCGACTCGATGCGATAGACGGCCTCGACGGTCCGACGGGTCTCCTCCGGCGTCACGGCGGGGGATCAGAGCACCCCCGCCCGCGCGCGCAAGGGTCACGTCAGCCGCGGTTCGACGCCATGATCTTGCGCAGCTCGATCTCGGTCGTCCGCATCTCACCCGTGGGGTCGAGCGGGGCGAAGTCGTCCATCTCGAACAGCTGGCGGAGCTCGAGCACGGAGCCCTCGCCGAAGGGCGCGCGCTTCATCCAGGCGATCGCCTCCTCCTTCGACTTCACCTGGATGAGCATGTAGCCGGCGATGAGCTCCTTCGACTCCGCGAACGGCCCGTCGACGACGGTGACCTTGCCGCCCGAGTAGCTCATGCGCGCGCCCTTCGCCGTCGGCTGGAGGCCGTCGTACGCCAGCGCGACGCCGGCGCGCACGAGCTCCTCGTTGAACTTGTCCATCTTGGCGAAGGCCTCCGGATCGGGAAGCTGGCCGCCCTCGGACTCCGTGCTGGGCGGGACCATGGCGAAGATCATGAATCGCATCGTCGTGTCTCCTTCGATCTCGAGCTCGGCCGTTCGCCGGCTCCTCGATGACAACGAACGGCGATCGACCCCGTCGACACGCCGGCCGATTTTTTTTCGCCGGCGCCGCGCTCAGGACCTGCCCGGCGTCGCGTCGCGCGCCCGCTCGAGGAGCTCCGCGTCGACCCGATCCTGCGGACGCCCCGCGGCGCGCTTGTTCGCGATGAGGTCGTCGAGCCCGATCACGCGCACGGCGGCGTCGCCCCAACGGCTCTCGACCGCGCGTTCGAACACGCGATCGAGGTCGACGCCGTCGATGGCGAGCAGCAGGTCCACCCGCAGAGGCGGCGAGCCCATGAACACCACGTCGGTCGGCGCCTGGTCGCGGACGGCGTCCACGACGACGCCGGGCGCCCCGAAGCGGGCGAGCGCCGCGGCCGCTCGCGCTTGGTTCTCCCGCGTCCCGCGGAGGAGGAGGTCGATGTCC
Organism: Byssovorax sp.; assembly: GCA_036500365.1. GTDB lineage: Bacteria > Myxococcota_A > Polyangia > Polyangiales > Polyangiaceae > DASYCF01. The sequence goes on along the minus strand of DASYCF010000450.1, from coordinate 1,194 downwards.
TTCGTCGCGCGTGGCGTCCCGTGAAACGCGACCGCATATCCGCCGACCACGACGAACTCAACCCCGGCGCGGGCGAACTCCGCAAGCAGATCGCTGAAGTCGGGGGGGAGGTCCATGGTCTCCTCGGAGGTGGCGGATCTCTTCCATCAACTGCCAGACCGCGGCGACGCGCACGGTCGGCGTGGCAGCCAGCCAAAAGGCGAGATCCTTCTCGGCCATCTCCGCGTGCGTCGCCGCGACGCCGCCGGTCCACGTCGCGCGCCGCCGCTCGGCCCGAGCCTCGCGGTCGCTCATGCACGCAGCATAGCAGGCCCGGCTCGAGCCGCGCCGTGCGTCACTCGAGGCACGCTCGCTTGTAATGGCGGACGCCCTGGCTGTCGATCGAGTAGGGCGGATCGCAGCCCGCGCGAGGCTTGGCGGTGCGGGGACGGGTGTGAGGAGCAGCGCTCGCGTGGCGCGATGCCGCTGACGCGGCGGGCACGGGCTCGGGCTCGGGCTCGGGCGCAGAGACGGGCACGGGTACGGGCTCGGGCTCGGGCGCAGAGACGGGCGCGGGTACGGGCTCGGGCGCGGGCTCGGGCGCGGAGAGGGGCGCGGGTACGGGCGCGGGCTCGGGTTTGGCGTCGCTCGGGTGCGCTGCGCGGCGGCCGACGAGGGCGAAGGCGACGACGGCGAGGAGCGATGCGGCGGCGATCGCGACCGCGGCGCTGCGCCACGAGACCTGGTTCTGTGCGCGCGTCGCGGTCGATGCGCTCGCGACGGGCTCGTCCGATCGGGCGAGGGTGTCGGCGGCGAACGCCTCGACGGCGGCGACCGCGGCTGCGCGCGAGGCGAGGGCTTCTGCCGCGAGGTGGGCCACGCAGGCGCCGACCTCCGCTGGAGAGGCGACGTCGATGGCTTGCTCGATCGCGCGCGCCATGTCCTCCGCGGTCGCGAAGCGCGCGTGCGGGTCGCGGGCGAGCGCGCGGCGCGTGACGTCGCAGAGCGCCGGCGGCACGTCGGGCGCGACCTTCTCGAGCGGCGTCGCGAGGCCGGCGACGATCTTCGCGACGACGGCCGACTCGTTGTCGCCGCCGAAGAGCCGCCGGCCCGCGAGCGCCTCCCACAGGCAGACGCCGCACGCGTACACGTCCGACGTGCGCTCGGCGCTGCCCATGAGCTGCTCGGGCGCGAGGTAGGCGAGCTTGCCCTTGA
>DASYCF010000449.1:0-4617 GCA_036500365.1 Byssovorax sp. | reverse complement strand
GCAGGTCGTAGCGGGGCATGAGGCGCCGCCCGACGAGCAGGTTGAAGAGCTGATCGGTGCCCCCGAGCTCGACGTCGCACTTCAGCGCGACCGAGTCGTAGCCCTGGAAGAGCGGGTAGAGCAGCTCGTGGATGTAGATGTCCTCCTCGCGCTCGCGCCGCAGCTTGAAGTCGCGCCGCTCGAGCGTCCGCGCGAGCGTGTAGCGCGCGCCGAGCTCGATGATGTCGACCGGTGACAGCTTGTCGAGCCACTCGGAGTTGTAGCGGACCTCGGTCTTGTCCTTGTCGAGCACCTTGAAGGCCTGCGCCTGGTACGTCTCGGCGGCGGCGCGCACCTCGTCGCGCGTGAGGCGCGGGCGGAGCTCGTTCTTGCCCGTCGGGTCGCCGACCATCGCGGTGAAGTCGCCGACGAGGAAGATGACCGTGTGCCCGAGCTCCTGGAACTGCCGCATCTTCTGCATGAGCACGGTGTGGCCGAGGTGCAGATCGGGCCGCGTCGGATCGAAGCCGGCCTTCACACGGAGGGGCTTGCCGCTCGCGATCCGCTCGGCCAGCTCGGCGCGCACGTGGAGGTCGACGACGCCGCGGCACAGGATGTCGAGCTGCTCGGAGGCGGGCTTCATGCGCGGGCGCTTCTACCGTGCTTCGCCGCGCGCGTCGCGTGCGGCCTCGCCTGCAATCGGCGTCCCCCGGCGCAGCGGCGGTTGCGCGCGTCGTCGCGCGGGCGGACGCTCCGATGCATGGACACGCCGCTCGACGTGCTCGTCGTCGGCGCGGGGCCGACGGGCCTCGTGCTCGCGCTCGCGCTCGTGAAGCAGGGCGCGCGCGTCCGCGTCGTCGACGCCGCGGCCGAGCCGGGGACGACCTCGCGGGCGCTCGCCGTGCAGGCGCGGACGCTCGAGCTCTACCGCGCGCTCGGCCTCGCCGACGACGTCGTGCGCCGCGGCCTCGTGCTCGGCGCAGTGAACCTCTGGAACCACGGCGAGCGCGTCGCGCACGTCGAGCTCGGCGCGATCGGCCGCGGCTCGAGCCCGTATCCCTTCGGCCTCATCTTCCCGCAGGACGAGCACGAGAGGCTGCTCATCGAGCGGCTCTCCGCGCTCGGTGTCCGCGTCGAGCGCCCGACGGAGCTCGACACGTTCGAAGCCAGCGATCACGGCGTCACCGCGACCTTGCGCGCGCGCGGCGGCGACGTCGAGCGGTGCGAGGCCGCGTACCTCGCCGGCTGCGACGGCGCGCGCTCGCGCGTCCGCGCGCTCGTGGGCGCCGAGTTCCCCGGCGGCACGTACGAGCACCTCTTCTACGTCGCCGACGTCGAGGCGCGCGGCGCCGTCATGGACAAGGAGCTCCACGTGATGCTCGACGACGCGGGCTTCCTCGCCCTGTTCCCGCTCGCCGCCGACGGCCGCGCGCGCCTCATCGGCACCGTGCGAGAGGACGCCGCGCACCGCGCGGACAAGCTCGGCTGGGACGACGTCGACCGCGCGCCCGTCACGCGCGCCGGCCTCGACGTCGCGCGCGTGAACTGGTTCTCCACGTACCGCGTGCACCACCGCGTCGCGTCGCGGTTCCGCGCCGGCCGCGCGTTCTTGCTCGGCGACGCCGCGCACATCCACAGCCCCGTCGGCGGCCAGGGCATGAACACCGGCATCGGCGACGCGGTGAACCTCGCGTGGAAGCTCGCGGCGGTCACGAGCGGGCGCGCGCGCGCCGACGTCCTCGACACCTACGAGCCCGAGCGCATCTCGTTCGCGCGGCGCCTCGTCGCGACGACCGACCGCGCGTTCCAGGCGGCCACGAGCGACGGCGCCGTCGCCCGCGTCGTGCGCACGAGGATCCTGCCGCGCCTCGTCGGGCGCATCACGAAGACGGAGATCGGCGAGCGCTTGTTGTTCCGCGCCGTCTCGCAGATCGGCATCACCTATCGCACGAGCGCCTGGAGCGAGGGCCGCGCGCGCTCGGTGCACGCGGGCGACCGGCTGCCGTGGGTCGCGCCATCGAACGGCGGCGACGACGACAACTACACGCCGCTCGGCGCGCTCGATTGGCAGCTGCACGTGTACGGCGGCGCGCCCGCCGAGCTCGTCCACCGGTGCGCGTCGCGCGGGCTCCCGATCCACGCGTTCCTGCTCGACGACGCCGCGGTGGCCGCCGGTCTGCGCGCCGATCACGCCTACCTCGTCCGGCCGGACGGCTACCTCGGCGCCGTGTTCCCGCTCTCGGAGGCCGGCGATCGCCTCGCGGACTACCTCGATCGCCACGAGATCCAACCGCGGCCACGCGCCGTCGATTGACCTGTTCGCGCGACGGGCGGCGGCGATGGCGGGTCGTCCGGGTGTCGCGACGCGTCCGGCGAGCACACGATGATCGTCACGACGGGCGCGGGCTGCGGGGACCTCGACACCAACGCGCCGGCGTGCGCGCGCGGCATCGGTCCCACGTGCGACTACCAGCTGTCGTCGGCGTCCGTCACCGGCTCGTCTGTGAACGGCACGATCGACCTCCAGCCCGACGGCACGTTTTCGATGGCAATGATCCTCGAGGGCACGGTGCAGCGCTCGGGATGCGACGGCTCGTTCAGCGGCGACACCCTCGTCATCGAGTGCGGCGGCACCGACCCGACCAAGAGCCAATACTGCGAGGTCACGCTGACGCGCACCGCCGACACCTGCAACTAGGTGTCTTCGAGGCCGCGAGCCCCGAACACCTGCCTCGCTCGCTTCGCTCGGCGCGTCGCTACGTCAGCGCCGGCGAAGAGGCGGCCTTCGTCCAAGGCGCGAACCGGTAGACGGCGGATCCGGCGAACGCCGAGGCGACGTACGCGAGCGCGATCGCGAGCCACAGGCGCTCGAGCGTCGCGCCTGGCAGGAGGACGGCGCACATGCAAGCGGGCACTTGCACGATCGCGACGACGGCGAGGTCGGTGAGCAGCGTCGTCCGCGTCGCGCCGGCGCCGGTGATCGCGCTCCCGAGGACGATGCCCGTGCCGAGGCCGACGTAGCTCCACGAGATGCATACGAGGTAGCTCGTCGCCATCGCGACCACGCGCGGATCATGGTCGAAGAAGCGCGCTATCGGCTCGCCGTACACGCGGAGCGCGAGCCCGATCGCGATCATGAACACGGCGTCGTAGAGCGCGGCCCATACGCCGGACGAGCGCGCCCGCGCCTCTTGCCTCGCGCCGAGGTTTTGTCCCGTGAACGTCTGCGCGGCGCTGCCCCAGCCCATCGAGACGAAGAGCGCCATCGTCTCGAGGCGGAAGACGACGCCGAGCGCGACGGTCGCGCTCTGATCGCCCTCGGTCGTGAACGCGCGGGCGACGAGGGTCTGCGTCGCGAGCATGGCGAGGATGCGCACGACGAGCTGCGTGCTCGACGGCCACGCGACGCGGAACATCTCGCGCTGCATCGGCCAGTCGGGCCGCGTGACCGTCTCCTTGCCGATGACGTCGAAGCGCCGCGCGAGCACGAACACGACCGGCACGAGCGCGAGCACGCGCGCCGCGAGCGTCGCCCACGCCGCGCCGACCAGGCCCATGCGCGGCAGGTGGAGCGCGTGCGCGATCGGCGCGCCCCACGCGAACACATCGGGCGCGTCGCCGTCGCCGTACACGAGCAAGACCGCGAAGAAGAGGTTCAGCACGTTCGAAAGGACGAGCAGCGCCACCGGCGTCTTCGAAGAGCCGAGCGCGCGCTGGATCGACGTGAGCTGAAGCAGGAAGAACATGGCGGCAGCGGCGCCCGCGTTCACGCGCAGGTAGCTCGCGCCGACGATCGCGACCTCCCCCTTCGCGCCGACGACGTCGCTCAAGATGACGCCTGCGAGCGCCGATGTGCCGATCCCGAACACGACCGCGAGCGCCGCGACGCCGAGCAGCGACTGCCACACGAGCGCCCGCACGCGCGCCTTGTCGCCGTGCCCGTGCGCCATCGCGATCATGGCGGCCGAGGCCGTCGTGAGGCCGTAGCTCACGATGGTGCCCATCGCGGACAGCTGATCGCAGATGCCGAGCGCCCCGAGCGCAGGCCCGGCGTCGGCCGGCGGAAGGCGCGCGACCACGTACGCGTCGACGAGGTTGAACGTCGTCTGGAGGCCCATCCCGATCGCGATCGGCGCCCCGAACCGCAGCACCTCGAGCGGGATCGCCCCCTCGAGGATCCGCCGCTTCGCCCGGTCCTCGCGCGGCGCGGCCCGGTCGTTCACGCGTGCCTCTGCGCGCGCGCGCAAGGCGACGGCGATCCGATGAGGGGGTGCTTCGTCCGCGGCACGGCTCTCTATCGAACGGAAGGCCGAGCGGGGAAAGGCGGCGCCGCCTGCTCCTCGTCCGCGTCCGGTCGTCTTGCCCGGGTGTGGCGCACGCTGCGGAGGCGGGTGACAGGGCAATATGTTTCTTCGATCGGCAAATAAAAGGCAACATATTGCACTATGGCCTGCGCGAGTGGCAGCGAGGGCACCTAGGTGACTGGTCGGCAATCCAGCGTGGCGCGGTTTGGCGGGGGCACGAAGCGCGTGCGCGGCGACGGGTCAGGGTTCGACGGTAGACGGGACACGGCTGCCGGTCGACGGGATGGTCGTCAACCGTGGACCCTCGGCCGTCGGGCCGCGCGCCGTGAGACCC
>DASYCF010000448.1:0-2663 GCA_036500365.1 Byssovorax sp. | reverse complement strand
ATTTGCTTTTTTTTGAATTTGACACACCACCCTAACTGTATTATACGTATTAGTACAGTCATGCCCTTCGACCTGGATATCTCCCCCGGCAGCGCCATTCCGATCTTCAAACAGATCGTCGATCAGGTGCGCCTCGCCGCGCCGATCGCGCGCGAGCTGGGCGACGGCGCCGAGCTCTCGAACCTCGTGTTCATGGGCATGGGCGAGCCGCTCGACAACCTCGCCGAGGTCGGCCGCGCGGTGCGCCTCTTGACCGACGCGCGCGCGTTCGCGTTCGCCCCGTCGCGCGTGACGGTGAGCACGGTCGGCGTCGTCGACAAGCTCGAGGCGTTCTTCCGCGACGTGCCGGCCGAGCTCGCCGTGAGCCTCAACGCGCCGGACGACGCGCGCCGCTCGCGCATCATGCCCGTGAACGAGCGCTTCGATCTCGCGACGCTCCACGCGGCGCTCGCGCGGTTCGTGCCGCCGCGCCGCCGCGTGCTGCTCGAGTACGTGCTCTTCGATCGGTTCAACGACGCGCCGGAGGACGCGGATCTCGTCGCCGACTTCACCCGCGGGCTGCGAGCGCGCGTGAACGTGATCCCCGCGAACGTCGGCCCGGATCCCGCGCTGCGCGCGCCGTCGGCCGAGCGGGTCGACGCGTTCGTCGCGCGGCTCTCGTCGCGCGGCGTGACGACGCTCGTGCGCAGGCCTCGCGGGCGCGCGGTCGGCGGCGCCTGCGGTCAGCTGGCCGGCGCGGCGCGCCTGGTCGAGCTCGACCCGTCGCGGGGCCGTCCGACGTCACGCCGGGCGTGAGCGGCGACGCGGGTCAGAGCGTCCAGAGCCCCCTTCACCGAAGCTGCGGCCCCAGATGCCGCTGCCGTCTGCCGGGTCGAGCTTCGCGACGAACGGCGCGCCGGCGGACGATCCGGTGATCGGACCGTCGCCGAAGTCGAGCGCTCCCTGGGCCTCGCCGCCGACGATGATAGTGCCCGTCGGGTCGAACGCGATGGCGTAGGCGCGCTGCGGGTCGGCGTCGCCGTAGCGCCTCATCCACGCGAGCGCGGGGCACACTGGCGTCGTGCACGGGTCGCCGCCTCCGGCGTCACCGCCGCCCATGGCGCCACCGCCGACGCTGCTTCCCGAGGTGCTGCGCCCACCGTCGCCTGCGGCTGCGATGGACGTGGAGTCACCACCGCCCGCCCCGGCGACGAAGCTCGGCGCACACGCCGCGCACGCGAGCGCCACCGCCGCACACGAGGGGAACCACGTCATCGCACCAAGGTATCAGCCGCCCGCGCGGCGGACGAGCGACGATGCCGCGATGAGCGGGCGCTCTTCGACGACATGCGCGCCGTCCTGTCCGAGCGCCGCGGTCACGCGGGCGGCCTCGCGCCGGGCCGTCTCGAGGCGCGCCTCGAGCGCGACGTCCGCCTCGCGCGGGCCGAGGACGCTCTTGATGAACACCTCGGCCGCCTTGTAGCTCGAGCGCACGAGGGGCCCGCTCGCCGCGTAGAGGAAGCCCATGTCGAGCGCGGCGCGCTCGTAGTCGGCGAACACGGCTGGCTCGACGAACCGCGCGACGGCGAGGTGCTTCGGCGTCGGGCGCAGGTACTGACCGATGGTCACGACGTCGACGTCGGCCGCGCGCAGATCGCGCATGCAGTCGATCACCTCGTCGTCGGTCTCGCCGACGCCGACCATGATCGAGCTCTTCGTGAGGCGCCGACCGAGCGCCGTGTTCGCGGTGACGTGCGCGCGCGTCTTCGCGCGGCGGAGCACGTCGAGCGAGAGATCGTAGCCACAGCGCGCGTCGCGCACCGTGCGCTGGAGGCGCCGCACGACCTCGACGTTGTGCGCGAACACGTCCGGCCCCGCGTCGGCGACGACGTCGATCGCGCTCATGTGCCCGTGGAAATCGCCTACGAGGGTCTCGATGAGCAGGTCGGGCCGGAGCTCGCGCAGGCGCGTCACGGTCCGCGCGACGTGCTCGGCGCCGCCGTCGAGCAGGTCGTCGCGGTCGACCATGGTCATGACGACGTACTGGAGCTCGAGCCGGGCGATGGCGCGCGCGACGTGCTCGGGCTCGCGCGTGTCGACGGCGCCGCGCGGGTCGCCCGTCGTGACGGCGCAGAAGCGGCAGCCGCGGGTGCACGTGTCGCCGAGCAGCATCACCGTCGCGGTGCCCTCGCGCCAGCACTCGCCGACATTGGGGCAGCGCGCCTCTTCGCACACGGTGTGCAGATCGAGCGCGCGGAACGTGCGCTTGAGCTCGTGGTACGTGTCGCCGCCGGGCGCGCGCACCTTGAGCCACGGCGGCTTCGGCTCGAAGCGGGTCACGCGACAACCTTGGTGCACGCGCCCCGCGGAGTAAAGCCGCCGCGCCCGAGGGTCGGCTCAGGTTCGGCTTCGGGTTGGGTCTCGAGCCCGAGCGGGCTCGGGCGCGGGGTCGGGCTCGGGCTCGGGCTCGGGGTCCAATGCCGGTCACTTAGCGTCTTCGCTGCGCGGGCGCCGGGGGTAGGTCTTGTAGTCGTTCTTGAGCGTCCGGGGGTAGCTGCGGTTCGTGCGCCTCGGCGGAAGAACGAGGCGTTTCAGGTGCGCTCGGAGAGTGCGTAGCTGCTTTGGAATGGCGCCGGGCGACCTCGCGTCCGTGCTCCAAGCCCACTGGTCCCGGATGAGGTGGA
>DASYCF010000447.1:0-6797 GCA_036500365.1 Byssovorax sp. | reverse complement strand
GACCATGGATCTCACCGCGTCGCACATGCTCGGCGTGATCGCAGCGGCGCTCCCGTTCAAGGCGCCGCCGCCGGGGACGCCGGCGGCGCACTCGGTCGCGACGCCGAGCGTGCGCCACGCCCCGGCGCCTCCCGGGTCCCGGCCGATGATCGACGACATGACGGCGACCGAGGAGCCGGTGGATCTGTCGAGCGTGATGCCGGCGTGGCTCGCGCCGGCGCCCCCGTCGAGCCCGCAGCCCGAGGTCGTCGGCCCCGCGCCGCCAGGCCTCGTCGGCCGCGCGAAGGATGCGAAGCCACGGCCCGAAGCCGCCGGTCACGCCGCGCGCGGCGCCCCGCTCCCCGACGACGGGCTCGACGAGACGCGGCGTCGCGAGCGGACCCCGGAGATCGAGGCGGCGATCCGTGGCCTGCCGCCGGTAAAGACGGAGCTGCCACCGAAGCGCGCCGCGCGCGAGCCCGAGCCGGCGCCCGCGCGCACGCGGTCGACGGTCGCGGAGCGCCCGGGCGTGGAGGCGCGCCGCAGCGACCCGCCGCCGCCTGCGGACGCGCGCCCGCGCGACGCACGACCCGAGGCGAGCGCGCGCCGCGCGCCAGCGAACGAAGCAGCAGAGGTCCCGATGACGAGTCGAAGGTCCGGCGCGGAGATGATCGAGCTCGTGCACGTGGACGAGGCGGCGATCGGTCGCCTCCGCGGGCCGCACGGCTACGCCGCGCTGCTCGAGCTCAGCGGCCCGCCCGCGCACGACGACGCGCCCACGGCCGACGTCGAGAGCGACGCGCGCAGGCACGCCTACGCGGCGCTCGCGCGAGGCGCCGCGCTCGACGTGGGCGACGTCGCGAACGCGATCACGGCGAGCGTCGGTCCAGACGGCACGTTCACGCCGCCGCTCGTCTTGGTCGCGGCGGAGCTCGAGATCGGCTTCAGCGAGGTCGAGGTCCTTCGCGCGACGCTGCTCGCGCTCGAGCCGCTCCTGCCGCGCGCGCTGCCTCCGGGATCGGCCGAGCACGCGCTCGGTGAGGCGGTGGAGCAGGCGTCGGCGTGGCTCGCGAAGCTCGGCGACGGCGGCGCGAGCAGCGTGGCCGAGGCGCTCACGCAGCGCATCCGCGACGCCGTGGCGCGCGCGTCGAGCTTCGTCACGCCCGGCTACCTCGAGGCGCACGCGGAGCGGACCGTGCTCGAGCGCCGCGCCTACCAGCTGCGGCCGGTGCTCGGCGGTCGCTGGCTCCGCGCCGACCTCGTGAGCCCGCGCACGCACGCGGCGGTGCCGGCCTACCTGCCCCTCGCGGCGGCGTCGCACCTGCCGCTCTTCACGCGCTTCGCGGCGACGGCGCTCGTCGAGGCGCACCCGCGCCAGGATCAGTTCGAGGGCCACCCAGCGTGCGTGCGCGTGCTCGCGATCGGTCGCCGTCTCGGCCCGCCGGCCGCCGCGCAGCGGCCGTGACGGCGCGCGTCGTCGTCCTGCTGAACTCGCTGCTCGTCGGCGGCGCGGAGGTGTTCGCGATCGACTGCGCGGCGGCGCTCGATCGTACGCGCTTCGACGTCTCGATCGCGACGCTGCGCGGCGACGACACCTGGCTCGCGGGCGTCATCGACCGCGCGGGGCTGGCGCGGGTTCGGCTCCGTCACCGCGACCTCGCGAGGTACCTCGCGCGCGAGCGCGTCGACGTGCTGCAGACGCACCACACGTACGCGGGCGTCCTCGCCCGGATCGTCGGCAAGGCCGCGTTGGTCCCCGCGATCGTGTGCACCGAACAGCTCGTCGTGAACGAGCTCCCGACGCGCTATCGCCTCTTGAACGACGCGACGATCGGGCTCGCCGACGCGCACGTCTGCATCACCGAGGGCGTGCGCGCCTCGCTCGCCGAGGAGGGCGTCTGGTCGCGGCGACTCCCGCCAGGCGACGTGCGCGTCATCGTGAACGGGGTCGACGTCGACAAGATCGACCGGCGCGTGGCCGGCGCCGGCGACAAGCGAGCCGAGCTCGGCCTCCGCGCCGGGGACTTCGTCATCGGCACGGCGGGCCGCCTCGTCGAGCAGAAGGCGCAGAAGGACCTGATCGCCGCGCTGCCGATCGTCCTCCGCGACGTGCCCGCCGCGCGCGTCGTGATCGCGGGCGTCGGTCCGCTCGAGCAGGAGCTCCGCGCGCAGGCTGCCGCCCTCGGCCTGGCGGACCGCGTGCGCCTCGTCGGCGTGCGCAGCGACGTCGTCGAGGTGATGAGCGTGTTCGACGTGTTCGCGTTCCCGTCGATCTACGAGGGCCTCGGCGTCGTGCTGCTCGAGGCGGCCGTCGCCGGCGCGCCGATCGTCGCGACCCGCGTGCGAGGCGTCACCGACGTCGTCGACGACGCGACCGCGCTGCTCGTCCCGCCGCGCGACCCGGTCGCGCTCGCCGCGGCGATCGTGCGCGTCGCGCGCGACCGCGAGGGCGCCAAGGCGCGCGTCGTCGCGATGCGCGCGCGCGTCGAGGCACGTTTCTCGATCGCGAGCGCCGCGCGAGCGTACGGCGCGCTCTACGACGAGCTCCTGGCGCGACCGCGGGATTCGACGCCGCTGATGCGCCGCGTGCTGGCCGGTCCGCCCTCGCGAGGGCGGTCGTCGGGCTGACCGCCCTGACGTCGGGCCTGCCGTCGCACCGCTGGCCGCCGCACGCGACTCGGGGAAGAATCTCGGCATGTCAGACCGCGGCGCGAGGCGCAGGAAGGTCGCGAAGCCGCCGGTCGGGCCGCCGCCGCGCTCACGCTCGCGTGCGGCCTCGTGGCGTCTGGGCGCGGTGGTCGTGGCCGTGCCGGCGGTCGCGCTGGCGGCGGTGGTGACCTGGCGCCTCGCGGCCGCGCCGCCCGTCGACGCGCCGACCGCGCGCGCGTCCGCGACGGCGGCGCGCGAGGTCGAGCGGCTTCGGCTGCGGACCTGGATGGGGAGGCCGTTCGCCGATCGGCCCCCCGAGCGTCACGTTCGCAAGATCGAGCGGGAGCTGGCCGATCTGCACGCGCTGCCGAACCCGGAGGACGAGCGCGCCCCGCTCGACGACCCCGAGGCGGAGGATCGCATCCGCGAGGCACAGCGGCTCGTCGCGGAGGAGGCGCCGATCGATCGACGCGCGTTTCGGTGGTCCGACGTCGCGCGCACCGTCGGCGAGATCGGCAACGCCATCCCCGTCCGGCGCCCGGGCCCGCCCGACGAGCGCGTGCGATCCGTCGCGACGCTCGCCTACGACGAGCTCGCCGATCAAGTCGTCGTCATGGACCCGGAGGCCGTGAGGGTCCCCGCGGAGGTCCTCGCGGGCCTGCTCGTCCACGAGGCGACGCACCGCGTGTTCTCGGACGAGCTGCGCGCCCGCGCCGGCTACGACCGCGTCGATCTCCACCCTCGTGCTCGGCTCGTGCACGGACGTGGACGGCCTGGTGCGCCTCGTCACGGAGGCCGCCGCGTACGGAAACCAGGCGCTGTGGCTCGAGCGGCACCCGCGCGGTCGCCTCGGGATGGGGCCCCACCAGCTCGAGATCGACACGGCGGCGCGCCTCTTCTTCGCGGATCCGACGCGCGGCGCCGGGCGCCTCGTCCCGCTCCTCATGCCCTTGAACGAGCGCGTCGCGGCCGCGCAGCGCGTGAAGAAGAGCGGCGTGTGTGGGCCGATGATCGTCCTCGGCGCGCGCGGGCGCGGGGAGTACCTCTACCCCTCCGACCTCGAGCCCGCGCTCTTCCTGCCGCTGGTCGACGAGGCGGAGCGCGCAGCGCGCTGAGCCCGCGACGCGCGCCCGCGCCTCCGCTGCGACGCGCGCGCGTCCGTTTCCTGTGCACCGTGTCGGCGGCGCGAACGCACGGGCGTCGCGCGCGCTCGGTTCTCGGCGGAGGCGCGCTGGCACGGAGCTTGTGAAGGCGCTCGGCCGGAGGTTCCAAACCAACATGAAATCGCTTGTCCGCGGGTCGCTCGTCGCTGTCCTCGTCACGCTGGCATCGCTCGCCACGGGCTGCGGGACGCAGTTCACCGCCACGGAGCTCAACGCGACGGTCCCGATGGGCCCGCAGCGCCCGGGGTCGAGCGTCGAGGTGTTCGCGAGCGCGCCGCCGACTCGCCCGCACGTCGACGTGCGCGTCCTCGAGGGCATGCAGCAGGTCCTCGACGAAGACGCGACGCTGATCGATCAGCTCCGCGACGAGGCGGGCCGCGAGGGCTGCGACGCGATCTACGTGAAGTCGATGTTCCCCGGCACGCCCCGGCACCCGCAGCGCGTGAGCGCGACGTGCATCGTCTACACGAACGCCGCGCCGACGGTGGCGGCGGCCGGCCTCGCGCCCAACGACGGCCCGGGCGCCGTCGTGGCCGCTCCTCGGTGAGCTCGCTCGAGCCAACCGCGCACGATCGGCGTTGGAGTCGACGGAGTCCGGACGTCCGGACCTCGTCTCGATCAGGGCCGCTTCGGCGCCGCAGATGTGTGAGCGACGACGTCGCCGAGCAAGGCAGCGGCCTCCTTCGCGTCGGCCTTCGGCTTCTCGAGCTCGCGCGCGGCGTCGCAGAGGCGCGCGCGCTCGGGCGGCGGAGACGAGCAGACCAGCCGCTCGGCGAGCGCCGCGTCGGGGTCCTCGGGCAGGCGCCTGTCTGCGACGCGGGCCGCGCGCGCCACGACGAGCGCGGCCGCCGCGTCGACGTCGTCGACCCCGATCCAGCGCGCGACGAACCCGGGCCTCGACGCGAGCGCGGAGAGCACGTCCCAGCGCGCGTCGTGGGCGGCGAGGTCGGCGCCCGCGAGCAGCACGCGCAGGTTCCGCGCAGGGTCGGCGAGGCGCGCGGTCGCGTCGTCGAGCGCGACGAGGTCGCCGACGACGCCCGGTCCAGCCGACCCCGCGGTGCAGTTCACGGACTCCGTCCAGAGGTCGGCGGCGAGGCCGGGGTCGAGCTCCGGCGCGCGGGCGAGCCGCCGCGCGATGGCCGGGATCCCGCTGCACTGGCCCTTCTTCTTGTACCGAGCGAGGAGCGCGGCGGCGTCGTACACGAGGCCCGCGCGCTCGAGGCCGTGGACGGCGCGCGTGAACGCGTCCGGATCGTACTCCTTGCGGTCGGCGCCTTCGAGGAACCGGTCGACGTCGGCGAACGCGCCGCACAGCGCGCCCTTTCCGCCGCGCTTGAGGCGCGGGTGCGCGTGCAGCGCGTCGGCGGCGCGGAGGCCTAGCGCGCGCCCGTACGCGTCGCACGCAGCCTCCTCGAACCCGGCCGCGTCGCGGTCGGGGCCGCACGGCAGCGCGCGAGCGAGCGCGCCGAGGGTCCGCCTCGCGTGCACGACGGCCGGCGCGCCCGCCTCGAAGCCCGGCGGCGGTCGATCGAGCGCGGCCTCGAGCGTGCGCTCAGCCTCCGATCGGTCGTCCGTCGCGTTCGCGGCGCGTCGATCGTCGCCCGCGCGTCGTCCACGTCGCGCCGTCGGGCACGCGCGTGGGCACGCGATCGAGCGCGTGATCAGCGTCCAGAGATCCCCGGCGAGGAGCGCGTCGCCCCGATCGGCGGCGAGCTCGCCCGCGATCGCCAGCGCGCCGCGCGCGTCGGCCGCCCAGGCGAACGGCTCGTCGGGGAGCACGCGCCGCTCGCCGAGCCGAACGCCGTGCGTCGTCGCGCTGACGGCGCGCGCCGCGTCGTGCACGCCCGCGCGCGCGTCGCCGCCGACGAAATTCCAAGCGGACGCGAGCGCCGCGAGCGACACGTAAAAGCGCGCCGCGTCGGCGGCGGGGCTGCTCGGCGCCGCCGTGAGCGCCTCGCCCGCGCCTTCTCCCTGTGTGACGCCGAAATCGAGCTGGAAGTTCGTCGCGCCCACGAGCCAGCCGAAGCCGGACGACGCGTCGATCGACAGGCCGACGACGCGGCCAGGCGCCCGCGCTTCGTAGCGGTACGCGACGCGCGGCACGTCGAGGCCGGTCGCCTCGGCCCGCGCGAGGATCGCGTCGGCGCGGCGCGCGGCGTCGGCGACGTGGCCGGTGGTCGCGTCGGCGAGCGCGCGCGAGGCCTCGACGGCGACGGGCTCGTCGGCCTTGGCGTCGCACGCTCGCGCGGGGATCGCCGCGGCCAGCGGACCGGCGAAGCGCGACGGGTCCGGCGCGCGACGGGCGAGGCGCGCGCCGTCCGTCTCGGCCACGAGCTCGAGCGCCCAGTCGACGCGGCTCTTCGTCGAGCGCGCGACCTCGAGCACGTCCTGCGAGGGCGGCGCGTCCGTCGCCGCCTCGACGAGCAGCGACAGCAGCAGGCAGAGGTCCGCCTCGTCGACGTTGCCTGCGGCCGAGAGCGCGCGCGCCCACCTCGCGAGCAGCGGCGAGACGGCGTCGTCGGACTTCGCGTCCGAGGAGCCGGCGAGCGCGAGGGCGGCGAGGATCCTCGCGCCCCCGGTCGACGACGCGGCGCCGGAGGCGAGGTCCTCCGCGACGCGCGCGACGTCGGCGCCCGTCGGCGTGGGCGCGCCCTTGCGACCTCGGTCGACCGCGATCGCGCGCGCGATCGCGTAGGCGCCGCCGACGGCCTTCGCGTAGGGCCCGAGCTCGCCGTCGGACAGCGCGCCGGCCACGAACGAGCGCGCGTCGGCCGCGGGGATCGCGAGCGCGGATCCGTGTCGAGCCGCGCCTGCGCGCGCGTCCTTCTGCGCGTAGTCGAGCGCGTCGGAGAGCAGCGTGACGAGGAGCCGCGCGCGCCGCACCCACGCGCCGTCGCCGCCGCGGAAGCGCGGGTGCGAGACGATGCGCTGCCGCACGTCGCCGAGCGGGGCGAGCGCCCGGCGGAGCTCCGGGTTCGCGGCGTCGTCGCGCGCGTCGCACGCGGC
>DASYCF010000446.1:0-3021 GCA_036500365.1 Byssovorax sp. | reverse complement strand
CGTCGGTGTCGCGGCACGTGTCGCACGCGTCGCCCACGCCGTCGCCGTCGGTGTCGGCCTGGTTGTTCGACACGAACTGGCAGTTGTCGAACGTGGTCGGGTGCGCGCAGCCGCTCGTCTCGCCAGCCGGCGCGCCAGGATCCGGGTATCCGTCGCCGTCGGTGTCGCGGCACGTGTCGCACGCGTCGCCCTTGCCGTCGCCGTCGCTGTCGGTCTGATCGTTCGCGACGGCGGGGCAGTTGTCGAACGTGGTCGGGTGCGCGCAGCCGCTCGTCTCGCCAGCCGGCGCGCCAGGATCGGGGTAGCCGTCGCCGTCGGTGTCGCGGCACGCGTCGCACAGGTCGCCGACGCCGTCGTGATCGGTGTCGAGCTGCGACGCGTTCGAGACGGCGGGGCAGTTGTCGTCGGGATCGGCGACGAGATCGCCGTCCGCGTCCGGGTACGTGATCGTCAGCACCGCGACCTCGGGCGTCACGCAGTCGGCGCTGAAGTCGAGGCTCCACGCCTCGCTCGACGCGCCCGCGGTGAGGCCGGTCGTCACGTCGGTCGCCACGTCGTCCCAGCGGCCGCCCGCCGCGCTCGAGAACGCCGGCGCGAAGCTCTGTCCGCCGAAATGAAGCGGCCCGTCCGCCGCCGCGTCGCCCTCGCCGACGAGCAGCCGCAGCGACGCCGTGACGCCCGTGGTGTCCGACGGGACGAACTTCGGCTGCAGCGCCGACGTGAACGCCGTGCCGGTGAACGAGGCCGCCGCGAGCTCGACCGCGCCGTCCTGGATGACGATATGCGCCGCGGTCCCCGCCGCCGCGGGGTCGCCCTGATAGAGGACGACGAGCGAGACGCCCTCCGAGTCGAAGTGCCCCGACGTGTTCGAAGCGAGGGTGGTCACGGTGTACGTCGCGTTCCCCGTGACCATCGGCGTCACGTCGACGCGGTACGAGCGGATCGCGTCGAAGCCCGCCTGCCCGCAGATGCCGGGGTTGTCGCTCTGGGTGCCGACGAGCGTGCCGGTGAGCATCGTGCCGTTGAGCTTGATCGTCGTCTGGCCCGGGGCGCCGACGGTCTGCCAGTAGAGGTACGCCTTCGCCACGGTCGCGCCCGTGGGCACCGTCGAGATCACGAGCGGCTCCGACGCGACCCCCGACGCGAGCCCGCGGCCGGCCGAGCCGAGGCTCGCCGTGACGACGCCGGCCTGCGCGAGCACGAAGTCGTTGCCGGCGGCGACGTTCATCGCCCCGTCGCCGTTCGCGCTCGCGGTGCGGGGCGCCGCGACGCCGAGCAGGGCGACGGCGGACGCGAGCCACGCCGCGAGCGCCCGCGGCACGCGCCGCCTCGATCGCGCGGCGCTCGGTCCGAGGTCGTCGAGGTCGTGCGTGCGAGCTGCCGGCGTGGTGATGCGATGCAAAGGAGCCTCCGAGCCGCGCGCCACGGGGGCGCGCGAAGACTTCGACGGGAGCGCTCGCGGCGACGGGCCGCGCGGCGAACTGGGAACGGGACGGTATCGCGAAGGGCGCGCGCGGCGACTCCGCGCCGAGCGTGACCGCATGTTCCCTTAAAGAAGCTCGCGGGGGCAATCCCCGCGCGCGGGCTGCGGACGTTTCGGCGTTCTGGTATGGCAGGAGGTCATGCCCTCTCGTGGCTTCCATCGCGTGCAGCGGTCTCGTTGGCTCACCTTGGCGTCGATCTCGGGCGCCGCGACGGCGCTCGTCCTCGGCGCGTCGACTTGCACCTCCGCCGACACGGCGGCCGCGGCGCGCGCCAAGGCGGACGATCTCGGCAACGCGATCGCCGCGGCGCCGCGGCGCGCGCCGCGGGTCGATCCCGACTCGACGCTCCGCGGCGACGGCGTGACGGAGAGCGCCGAGGCGGCCGCGCGCGTCGCGCAGATCGCGCGCGCGTTCCCGAGCGTCGTGCACGCCGTGAAGGGCGCGCGGTTCGAGGCGAGGCTCGCCGGCGTCGCCGCGATGCTGCCGGCTGAGGCGCGCAAGGGCGTGCCGGGCCGCGCGCGCGCCGTGCTGCCGCTCCTCGCGGGCGGCGCCGTGTCGATCGAAGACGAGACGAGCGACGCCGCGATCTCGTTCGCGCTGACGACCGGGCCGGGCGGCCTCGTCGAAGACGCGCCCGCGCACGTGAGCGGCGGCGTCGCGCTCTATTCGCGCGCGCTCGGCGGCGCCGACGTGCTCGTCGTGCCGCGCGCGTCCGGCGCCGAGGATCTCGTGGTCTTCGAGAAGCGCCCGGCCTCGCCCGACGTCCGCTACGAGGTCGACGTCTCGCGCGTCGCCGGCGTGCACAAGGTCGGCCGCGCGCTCGTGTTCGTCGACGCGCGCGGCGTCCCGCGCCTCCGCATGAACCCGCCGTTCGTCGTCGGCGCCGACGGCGCGCGCCGCCCGGCGACCGTCGACGTCACGGGCTGCGCCGTCGACGACCGGCCTGGCCTCGCGTGGCGACGCGCGCCGACGCCGCCCGGCGCCGCGCGCTGCACCGTGCGCATCGCGTGGAGCGAGGTCGGCCTCGCGTACCCCGCCGTGCTCGATCCGGTCTGGCAGAACAGCACCAACCAGATGACGGCGCGGCGCAACAACACGTCGACGCTGCTCGGCTCGGGCGACGTGCTCGTGGCGGGCGGCTACGACCCCGTGAGCGGCGTCGCGATCGCCTCGGCCGAGGTGTTCTGCCCGCCGGAGAAGTGCGGCGTCGACGGCATCTTCGGTCAGGTCGTCGCGGGCGACATGGTGACCGCGCGCGGCGGCCACACGGCGACCGCGATCGACGACACGCACGTGCTGATCGTCGGCGGCTCGACCGACGTGACCGAGGCGACGCCCATCGGCGGCGGCGAGATCTACGACGTCGACGCCGCGACGTTCTCGTCGACGGCGACGAGCCCCGCGCGCCCACGCGTCGAGCACACGGCGACGCTGCTCCTCGACGGCCGCGTGCTCCTCGCGGGCGGAGTCGGCTTCTCCGACGCGGAGATCTACGACCCGACCGCGGGCTTCACGCAGACGCTTTATCCGATGCACG
>DASYCF010000445.1:0-8066 GCA_036500365.1 Byssovorax sp. | reverse complement strand
TGAGCTCGATCGCGAGCGCGTCGGACGCCGCGGCGGCGTCCTTCAGCACGACGAACGCCTTCGGCTTCACGAGCCCGTCGGCGTCTTCGTGGCCCACGACGGCGACCTCGAGCACCGCGTCGTGCGCGCCGAGCGCGCTCTCGACCTCGAACGGGCTCACCCAGATGCCGCCGACCTTGAGCATGTCGTCGCTGCGGCCGGCGTAGGTGTACGCGCCGTCCGCGCCGCGCACGTAGGTGTCGCCGGTGCGCGTCCACGGGCCGTGGAACGCCGCGAGGCTCTTGTCGCGCTCGTTCCAGTACGCGACGCACGCGGTCGGTCCCTTCACCCAGAGGGCGCCCTCTTCGCCGTCGGCGACGGGGCCGCCGCGCTCGTCGCGGAGCTCGACGTCGTAGCCGGGGACGGGCAGGCCGGTCGTGCCGTAGCGCACGTCGCCGGGGCGGTTGCTCAGGAAGATGTGCAGCATCTCGGTCGAGCCGATGCCGTCGAGGATGTCGGCGCCCATGCGCGCGCGCCACGCCTCGCCGACGTGTCGGGGCAGCGCCTCGCCGGCCGACGTGCAGACGCGGAGCGCGCGCGATCCCGTCGCGCGATCGTGCTTCGGATCGGCGAGGACCGACGCGAAGAGCGTCGGCACACCGCAGAACACGGTCGGCTGGTGCGTCGCGAGCGCGCCCATGATCGCGTGCGGCGTCGGCCGGTCGGCGAGGAGCACGCTCGTCGCGCCGACCGAGAGCGGGAACGTGAGCGCGTTGCCGAGCCCGTACGCGAAGAAGAGCTTCGCCGCGCTGAGCACGACGTCGTCCTCCGCGAGGCCGAGCACGCCGCGCGCGTACAGCGCCGCGGTGCGAGGCAGGCTCGCGTGCAGGTGCATGGCGCCCTTCGGCTTGCCGGTGGAGCCCGACGAGTAGAGCCAGAACGCGACGTCGTCGCACGTCGTCCGCGCGGGCGCGCACGACGAAGGCGCCGCGGCGACGAGCGCCTCGAGCCGATCGAGGCCGGCCGCGTCGCCGCCGGTCGGCGACGGCGCGACGACGACCCTCCGCAGGTGCGGCGAGCGAGCGGCCGCGGGCGCGACCTTCTCGACGAGCGCGTCGCTGACCACGAGCACGCGCGCGCGCGAGTCGACGAGCATGTGCTCGAAGTCCTTCGTCGTGAGCATCGTGTTCACGGGCACCGGCACGGCGCCGAGGCGCATCGCGCCGAGGAAGCACGCGTGGAAGTCGATGGTGTCGAGCAGGCAGAGGAGCACGCGCTGCTCGGGCTCGACGCCGACCGCCTGGAGCGCCGCGGCCGTCCGCTCGACGCGCGCGGCGAGCTCCGCGTACGTGTGCGCGCCGAAGCCGTCGCGCACGGCGACCTTCGCGCCGCGCCCCGCCGCGAGGTTGCCCTCGAGGAGCGCCGTCGCGGCGTTGTAATCGCGCGGCACGTCGATCGCCGGGTCGGTCACGGGGGAGACCTTCGCGCCGCGCCCCGCGCGCGACAAGCCAGGTCTCCGCACGCGCAAAACCGCCACACCTTGTCGCGCCCGTGCATGCGACGCGAGCGGAGTCGGTCCACGACGGCCGTCTGCCCCGCGGCGCGATGGCTCGTCGGCGTGGCGCCGCGCTTGCAGTCCGGCGAGGCGTGTCCGCTCGAGCCCACCTCGGTCGATCCGCGGGCGGCGCCGCGCGGGCCGTGTGGCGGCGCCTCCGCTGGCTCGTGCTCACGCTCGTCGTATTCGAGGGCGTCTACTTGATCGCGGGCAACGCGATCATCTGGCTGTGGCTCCAGGAGAAGATCGCGACGACGAAGGACACGCGCCTGCGCTACGCGTCGGGCTGGAGCGTCTGGCCGGGAGTCATCCACGTGAAGAACTTCAGCCTCACGAACGAGGACAGCTCGATCCAGTGGATGCTGCGCCTGCGCGAGGCGACGTTCACGCTCGACTTCTTCGATCTCCCCGGCCAGAAATTCCACGCGTCGAGCATCCGCGCCGAGGGCGTCGAGTTCCGCTTGCGCCTCAAGCGGACGAAGGAGCAAGCCAAGGACCCGCGCGTCGCCGCGCTGCCGCCCATCCCCGGGTTCGCCGATCCGCCGCTCGTGCCGGACGTCGCGCCGCCGCCCGTGACCGACGCGCACTACGACCTCTGGCGCGTGCAGCTCGACGACGTCGAGGCCGGCGTCGAGGAGGTGTGGGTCGAGGATGCGCGCGTCGTCGGCCCCGGGCGCGTCAGCGGCACGTTCTACTTCAAGCCGATGCGCGTGCTCTCGATCGGCCCGCTCGACGTGCGCTTCGACGGCGTCGGCGTGCGCCTCGCAGAGCGCGAGCTGATGCGAGATCTGCGCGGCTCGGCGACCGTCCTCTGCAGCGAGTACGACCCGCGCGAGGCGTCCGAGCTGCTCGTGCGCGCGTTCTCGGGGAGCATGGACGGCGCGGCGCAGGTGCCCGACGCGTCGTCGACCGATCTCATCCTCGGCCCCGACGCGCCGGTGCGCTTCACGGACGGCAGCGGCCAGCTCGAGCTGTCCGGGCACCTCGACAACGGCGTGCTGCGCGGCGGGAGCTGGCTTCGCTACGAGACCGATCACGTGCACGTCGCGTCGCAGCCCCTCGTCGCCGACGTCGCGGCGTCGCTCGAGGCGCGATCGGTGGGCGCGCTCGGCGGACCGAGGGCCGAGGTCGACGTCGCGCTGCGGTCCGCGGTCTTGTCGCGCCCGTCCGGTGTCCGCGCGGAGCCCGTGACCCTGCGCGGCGCGGCGAGGCTGCGGGACGTGTCGGCCGACCTCCTGTCGCTGCGCTCGCCGCGCGTCGATCTCGACGCGTCGCTGCGCGCGCCCGAGCTCGCGTGGTTCACGGACGCGTCGGACGAGGCGGCGAAGAGGCCGCGGCTCACGCGCGGGCGCGGCGCCGTCGCCCTCCGCGCGCGCCTCGAGCACGACGGCCTCGCGCACGGCTTCGTCGCCGCTCGCCTCGCGCGCGCGGAGCTCGGCGTGAAGGACGACGCGCTGCGCGCCGACGCGTCGCTGCGCGGCGGCTTCGACGACGTCGACGTCGGCTCGGCCACCGGGCGCGTGCGCGACGTGTCGCTCGAGGCGCGGCGCGTCGACGTGCTGCGCGGCGGGGCGTGGCGCGGCGGCGGCGCGGTCGACGCCGCGATCGAGCGCGGCTCGTGGACGGCCGCGGGCCCGCGCGACGTCCGCGCGCGCGTCGACGCGACGCTGGCCGACGCCGGCTTCCTCGCGACCGACGACCGCATGGGCGTGCTCGCCGGCCGCGCGCGTGCCACGGCGACGATCGCGTTCGACCGGCTCGAGGACGCGACGGCCGAGCTCGACGCGTCGCTCCTCGGTGGCTCGGTCCGCACGCCGATCGCCCGCGCGTCCGGAGACGTGCGCGTGAAGGGAAAGCTCACTCACGCGGATCTCGCGCGCGGCGTCGCGCAGATCGTCGGCGCATCGATCGCGACGTCCGCGCTCACGATCGATCGAGGCGACGGCACCGATCGAAGGTCGACGCTCGCGTGCGCGCGGGTCGACGTCGCCCAGCTCGATCTCGACGCGTGGCGTCCGCTCGGGTTTCGCGCCGACGTCGACGCGCGCGTGTCCGACGTCGGCGCGCTCGCGGGGAAGGACGCTCCGGTGCGTGGCGCCGCGCGGCTCGAGGGCTCGTTCGGTCGCGCATACGGCGGCGACCTCGTGCGCGGCCTCGTGTCGTTCGCGGTGCACGACGCCGACGTGACGGTCGCAAAATCGACGCTCGTGTTCGACGCGCGCGCGACGACGCGCGTCGAGGCCGACGTCGACGCCCTCTCGCTGCGGCTCCGCGACGCACACGTCACGCTCGATCACGCGAGCGCCGGCGCCGCGACGGAGGCGCCCGAGCGCGGCGCCTGGTGGGCCACGGTCGACGCGCCGCTCGTCGACATCGCGCGCGCCTTCCGCGCGGGGCGACCGACGGTCGACGTCGCGTTCGACGCGCGGGTCCACGCGCGCGACGGCGGTCCACCGCTCGACGTGCTCGCGCGCGCCGACGTCGTGCCGGGCTGGGTCGCCGCGGTCGTCGCGTTCGAGGATCTCGACGGCCGCGCGGTCGTGCGCAAGGACGACGCCGGCCTCGCCCTCCGCTTCGACGTCACGAGCGACGACGCGCGCGTCCGCGGCGCGGTGCTCGATCGAGGCGCCGGCGTCGACGGGGACGTCGTCGCCTGGCTCGGCGCGCTCTCGGTCGGCGTCGACGTCGCGCGCGGCGAGACGCACGTGCACCCGCTCGTCGGAAACGCGTGGCTCACGAAGCAGCTCGCGAGGCTCGGGTCGCCGTGAGCCTGCGCGAGAGCGGGGTCCGGGAGCGGTGGAGTTCGACGCGCCTCCGCGCCGTGGGCGCGCCGCGCTATAGCGATCTCGCGATGAGCGAACGGCGCGCGACGTCCATCATCCTCGGCGCCGGTCGGGGCAGCCGCCTCGGCGGTCCCAAGTCGCTGCTCGCGTGGCCGCGATCCGGAGCGCCGGCGATCGGCACGGGGCGCAAGGTCGTCCCGGGCTCCGCGCGCGCCCACGACGACGCCCACGTCGACGAGATCCCCCTCGCGATCGCCCACGCCGAGGCGCGCCTCGCCGCCGAGTCCGATCGCGCCGTCGTCGTCGTGCGCCGTGGGCACGCGCAGAAGCTCCTCGCGTGGGTCGCGCCTGGCATCGATCTGCTCGTGTCCGACGCCGACGACGCGCTCGGCGCCGCCGGCTCGCTCGGCGTCGCCGCGCACCGCCTCGCCGACGAGCTCGCCCCGGACTCGATCATCGTGATCACGCCGGTCGACGCCCTGCCGGCGCTCGCCGCGACGGTCGGCGCGCTCGTGGACGAAATCGACCGCGACGCTGGTCTGGTCGCCGCGAAGCCGATGCACGGCGGACGCGGCGGCCACCCCATCGCCGCGCGCGCGTCGCTCCTCGCGCTGTTCCGGGACCCCAAGCCGCCGACGCTGCGGGAGGCGCTGGCCGCCTTCTCGGATCAGGTCGCCGAGGTCGACGTGACCGACGCGCGCGTCCTCGGCGACCTCGACACCCCGGCCGACGTCGCGCGCTACCTCGCGAGCGCGCCGCGATTCTTGGGGTGAACGGATCGCGTCCGGGTGATAAAACCTTCCACGTGGGGGGTCGAGGTGCAGCGGGGGGCCGCGGGCGCGTGCTCGTCGTCGACGACGAGCTTGCGCTGCGTACGCTCATCGGCGACGTCTTGCGCGACGAGGGGTTCGAGGTCGACACGGCCGAGGACGGCCGGAGCGCGCTCGCGCTCCTCGTCCTCCCGCCGAAGCCCGCGCTCGTGCTGACCGATCACAGGATGCCGGGCATGGACGGCGTCGCGCTCGTCGACGCGCTGCGCGCGATGCCGGGCTTCGAGGATGTCCCGGTCGCCATGTTCTCCGGCTCCGGCACGCACGGTCGCGACGTCGCCCTGATCGAGAAGCCCATCACGCTCCAGGCGCTCGTCGCCGCGATCGAGGCGCTGCTCGGCAAATAGAGCTCGCGGAGCGCCCGCCTCGGTCAGGCGATCTCGAGCTTGTCGCCGGGGCCCGGGATGAGCGGCTTCGGCAGGCCGCGCGCGGCCATCAGGTCGGCGAGGACGGCCTGCGGCTTCGGGTCACCGTGCACGAGGGCGATCTGCGCGAGCGGCCCGCGCTCCTTGACGCGGGTCGCGTAGCTCAGGAGATCCTTCTGGTCGGCGTGCGCGCTGAAGCCGTTCAGCACCTTCACCTCGGCGCGGCGATCGCGCTCGACGCCGAAGATCTTCACGCGCGCGCGGCCCTCGACGAGGCGCCGGCCGAGCGTGTGCTGCGCCTGGTAGCCGACGATGAGCACCGTGTTGCGCTCGTCTTCGATGCCGGCCCGGAGGTGATGGAGGATGCGCCCCGCCTCGCACATGCCGCTCGCGGAGATGATGATCGCGGGGTCCTGGTTCGCGTCGATCGCCTTGCTGCCCTCCTTGTCCTCGACGTAGGCGAGCTCGGGGAAGTCGAACGGCGAGTCGTGGCCGCGCATCAGCGCGCGCGTCTCGGCGTCGTAGCACTCGGGGTGCAGCTTGAAGATGTCCGTGATCTTCACGGTGAGCGGCGAGTCGACGTACACGGGCACGTTCGGCACGCGGCCGGCCTTCTTGAGGTTCTTCAGCGCGAAGACGACCTCCTGCGCGCGCTCGAGGGCGAAGCTCGGGATGAGCACCTTGCCGCCGCGCTTGACGGTGCGATTCACCACGTCGGCGAGGTCGTCGTCCATCTTGTCGACGCCGTCGTGGAGGCGATCGCCGTACGTGCTCTCCGTGATGAGGACGTGCGCGCCGTCGGCCAGCTCGGGATCGCGGAGGATGGGCCGGCCGTCGCGCCCGAGGTCGCCCGTGAAGACGACGCGCCGCTTCTTCCCGCGCTCCTCGATGTCGAGCACGGTGATCGCGCTCCCGAGCACGTGGCCCGCGTCGAGGAAGCTCAGCGTGATGCCAGGCGCGATGGGCGCCTTGTGCCGGTACGGCAGCGAGACGAAGCGCTCGATCGCGGCGACGACGTCCTCGTCCGTGTAGATGGGCTCGACGTGCTTCTCGCGGCCCTCCTTTTCGGCCTGCCGATTCAAGAAGCGCGCGTCGCTGGCCTGTATCGCGGCGGCGTCGCGCAGCATGACCGCCGCGAGATCGCGCGTCGCGCTCGTCGCGTAGATGGGACCCTGATAGCCGTGCTTCGCCAGCGACGGGATCGCCCCCGAGTGGTCGATGTGCGCGTGCGAGAGCACCACGGCGTCGATCTCGTGGATGGGGAGGGGGAGCGTGCGGTTGCGCTCCGTCGCCTCGCGCCGCGGGCCTTGATAGAGGCCGCAGTCGAGGAGCACGGTCTGGCCGTTCGCGCGGAGCAGGTGCATCGAACCGGTGACCGTGCGCGCCGCGCCGACGAACTCGAGCTCCATCGGGCGAGCCTACCAGAGCCACGCCGTCCGCGGTTTTTGCTAACCTCGGAGGATGCTTCGCGCGCTTCGCAGGACGTCGCTCGTTCTCATCGTCGCAGCCTCGGGCGCGTGCGCCTCGCTCGACGCGGTGTCGGTGAACACGTGCGGCAACCTCGTGGTCGAGGACGGTGAGCAGTGCGACGGCCCCCCGGCCGACGGGTCCGGCTTCTCGTGCGGCGACTCGGGGCTCGGCGCGTGCCGCTACCAGTGCGGCGCCGCCGTCGTCGGCGCTGACGGCGCGGCCTCGGTGTCGGTCTGCCCATCGGGGTACGCGTGCAGCCTGAACGACCACATCTGCAGGGCGGAGTCGCTCGAGCCGGACGGCATGACGCTGAGCTACTCCACGCTGCCCATCGGCCTCGCGGCGACGGCACAGGCCCTCGCGTTCGGCGACTTCAACGGTGACGGCGTCGGCGACCTGTTCGTCGTCAACGACAACCTGAAGGAGCTCTACCTCGGCTCGTCGACCGGGTTCACGAAGACGTTCTCGTCGCAGGTCGACGTCCGCGGCGACGTCCTGCCGGTGAGCCTCGGCCCGAACCCGTACGACGCGGCGAACCCGGACAACCCCTCCGGTCATCCGCTCAGCACGAGCCTCTACTCGCCGCCGAGCGCGGCGAGCGGGCAGCCCACGCCCGACACGACGACCGATCTGCTGTTCCTGTCGGAGGCCGGGCCGGCGGTCCTCACGGGCAACTCCGACGGTACGCCGACGCCCGTCGCGTATCCCGCGCTCGCAGTGCCGGGGAATCTGCGCTTCGTCGGCTTCGCGCAGGCGTATTACCCGAACGGCATCGACACCGACGCGCTGCCCCCGCCCGTACCGTTCATCCTCGTCCCTGCGATGCAGATCCCCGTCTGCGGAGACGGGCTCAACCTCGCGCGTCCGGCGATCGACAGCGACTACACGAACCCGCCCGACAACCCGAACGTGAAGGACGGCCTCGTCGTCGTCGGCTGTATCCCGCAGGTCACGGACTTCTCGCAGCTCACCCACATCGAGGCGCGCCTGCTCGGGGGCGCCACCGACGCGGCGTGCCCGACGTTCCTCTTCGGCACGACCCTCGGCGCGTACACGTACGACCCGTGCAACCCCCCGGACAGCG
>DASYCF010000444.1:0-2933 GCA_036500365.1 Byssovorax sp. | reverse complement strand
TGCACGACGCCGCGTCGCCGCGCCAGCCGGTCGCTCCTCGAGACCACCGAAATCGCAACGTCGCAAAGCGGAAGCCAAGCAGGAGCGGGGGCGTTACGTTCGCGAGCCAAGCTCATGCGCCGCGCCCTCTCGAGCACGCTCGCCGCCTCCGCGCTCGCGGTCGCGCTCGTCGCGTGCGGCTCGTCCGACGCGCCCGCCGGCGACCCCCGAGCAAGCGCGAGCGCCAGCGCGTCCACCGCTCCTGCCGCGCCGGCGCCCTCTGCGTCCGCCGACGCCGCGTCGGGCGCCGGTGCGCTCGACGTCGAGCACGACGCCGGCCCCGCTCTCCCAGGCGACGACGACGCAGAGGAAGACGACGGGGACGACGAGCCCGCGACGCTGGAGGCGCAGCGCGAGCGCCTCTTCGCGCGCATGCAGAAGGGCCTCCGCCTCGGCGACGAGGCGATGGCGCGCGTGCGCGCGATCTTCGCCGACTCACCGTACCTCGGCCAGGGCAACCCGGTCGTCACGAAGCACCCGATGAAGCGGAGCCGATGCCGCGCGATCCGAAAGGAGCACGGCCTGCGCGCGATCGTGCGCTCGCCCGCGTGCGGCGGCGCCGTGAACATGGTGCCCGTCTACGACCCCGCCGCCGGGCAGACCGCGGCGACGGCGCCCGCGTGCATCGACCGCTTCGAATTCCCCGACCTCGCGTGCGAGTACCCGGTGGTCTACCCGCGAGCGAGCGAGGCCGCCGCGCTGTGCGCCGCGATCGGCAAGCGCATCTGCGACGCGCACGAGTGGGAGGGCGCGTGCGCCGGCGCCCTGCACACGCCCGACGTCGAGTACCACTTCGGCCTCCCGCGCCCGTACGCGACGTGGCTGCACAACAAGGACCGCGAGATGATCTGGTCGCACGGGAGCAAGAAGGACCAATCGCTCTGCGCGACCGGCAGCAAGAAGAGCGAGAAGTGCGACGCGGGCGGCTGGACGCTCTGCGGCTCGAACACGTACCCGACCGGCGCGTTCCCCAGGTGCGTGAGCCCGCTCGGTGTGTTCGACATGCAGGGCAACGCCGCCGAGCACATGAACCTGCCCGAGAAGCCCGAGGAGCTCGCGAGCCGCGGCGGCTCCGGCGCGACCGAGATGAAGGGCAGCTGGTTCGTGTTCGCGCAGAAGGAGGTCCACGAGGACGACTGTCGATGGCGCGCGAAGGACTGGCACCCGAGCAAGCTGCTCGCGGCCGACAGCCACCGAAACTACCACCTGGGCTTTCGTTGCTGCTCGAACGGCCCGGGCGCCGCCGCGGCGGAAGAGGCGTTGACGAAGGCGCTCGACGCGGCCGCGGAAGCCGACGCGGGCGCACCGGACGCGGGCGCTCCGCGGCGCGCAACCGCGGTGGTGGACGCAGGCGCTGCGGTCGACGCCGGAGACTCGGTCGCGGCGGTCGACGCAGGCGCGCCGCCCGACGCAGGCGCAGCCGTCGAGGCAGGCGCAGCGGTCGACGCAGGCGCGGTCGACGCAGGCACAGCCGACGACGCCGGCGCAGCGGTCGACGCCGGCGCAGCGGTCGACGCGCGCGCAGCGGTCGACGCGGGCGCAGCGGTCGACGCAGGACGCTGAGCGCGGCATCGGCGAGGGGCCTGGCTTCTGTGCTGACCGCGCGGGCGGCGTCCCGCGGCGCGGCCAACCGGGACTCACCCCTACGCCGTCGAAGTCGTGTTGTTGGAGCGGCGCGCGCGGGCTCGCGATCCAGGTCGCGACGCGGCTCGACGCGGAGGCGCGGGCCGTCGCGGGTGACGGAGATCTCGAGCGGCGGGGCGCAGGCGCTCGATTCGCGCTCGATGCTCGGCGGCGCGTGTACGCTCGGCGGCGCATGAAGCTCGTCGAGACCCGCGTCTACCGAGGCCCGAGCCCCTACGGCTACCGGCCGCTCATCCGCCTCACGCTCGATCTCGAGGAGCTCGAGCAGCACCCGAGCGACAAGCTGCCTGGCTTCGTCGAGCGGCTGCTCGTGGACATCCCGACGCTCGACGAGCACGGCTGCAGCTACGGCTCGCGCGGCGGGTTCGTGAAGCGGCTGCACGAGGGCACGTGGTTCGGCCACATCCTCGAGCACGTCGCGCTCGAGCTCGAGTGCCTCGCGGGGACGCCGGTCACGTACGGCAAGACGCGCGGCGTGAAGGGCAGGGATGGCGTCTACCACGTCATCTACAGCTTCGAAGACGAGCAGGTCGGCCGGCGCGCGGGCGACATCGCGCTCCGCTACCTGCGCTCCATCTTGCCGAAGGGCTTCGCCGATCGGCTCGAGCCGGGCATCGACCTCAAGGCCGAGCTCGAGGACCTCGCGCGGCTCGCCGAGAAGGTCGCGCTCGGGCCGTCGACGCGCTCGCTCGTCGAGGAGGCGAAGCGCCGCGGCATCCCGACGATGCGCCTCAACCACCAGAGCCTCGTGCAGCTCGGCTGGGGCGTGCACCAGCGCCGCATCCAGGCGACGGTCACGAGCGAGACGCGGCACATCGCGGTCGAGATCGCGCAGGACAAGCAGCTGACCAGCATGCTCCTCGAGAAGGCCGGCCTGCCCGTGCCCTCCCACGAGAGCGTCGACTCCGCGGACGAGGCGGTCGAGGCGGCCGAGCGCGTCGGCTACCCCGTCGTGGTCAAGCCGATGGATCTGTCGCACGGGCGCGGCGTCGCCCTCGATCTGCGCGACGCGGCGAGCGTGCGCGCCGCATACGACAAGGCGTACGAGCTCTCGAGCTACGTGCTCGTCGAGAGGTTCCAGCGCGGCAACGATCACCGCGTGCTCGTCGTCGGCGGCGAGGTCGTCGCCGTCGCGGAGCGCGTTCCCGGCCACGTCGTCGGCGACGGCGAGCGCACCATCGCCGAGCTCTTGGCCGTGGTGAACGCGGATCCGCGGCGCGGCGTCGGCCACGAGAAGGTGCTGACCCGGA
>DASYCF010000443.1:0-2070 GCA_036500365.1 Byssovorax sp. | reverse complement strand
CGGCGCAGACCGCGCGTCGTCGTCGAGCGGCCTCCCGTACAACACCGGCGGCGCCGACGCAGCGAGCGGCTCGGGCGGCGCCACGACGCACGGGCCTTATCCGATCGTCCTCGCGCACGGCTTCTTCGGCTTCAACGACTTCGCCGGGTCGGACTTCATCACGTACTTTTATCGAGTGCAGGACACGCTCGCGGCGGAGGGGACCGTCGTCTACACGCCCGCGGTCGACCCGTTCAACACGAGCGACGTGCGCGGCGCCGAGCTCCTCGCCGCGATCCAGCAGATCCTCGCCGACACGGGCGCGGCGAAGGTGAACATCATCGGCCACTCGCAGGGCGGGCTCGACGCGCGCGTCGTCGCGAACCTGCGGCCCGATCTCGTCGCGTCGATCGTCACGATCTCGACGCCGCACGAGGGCACGCCCGTCGCCGACGTCGTGCTCCAGCTCATCAGCGACCCGAACTTCCAAGACGTCGTCGACGAGATCGTGGACGTGGTCGGCGCGCCGCTCTGGGATCAGCTCGGCAACCAGTCGAGCGTGTTCTTGCCGCTCGAGCTCTTCTCGCAGCCGGGCATCGCCGCGTTCAACGCCGCCCACCCCGACGAGCCCGGCGTCTTCTACGCCTCGATCGCGGGCCGCAGCGGCGATCACGACGACGACGACCCCGACTGTCAGCCCGACGCGCTGATGTCGTTCATCGCGCAGTACCACACCGACACCGACCCCGTGGATCCGCTGCTCTCGGTGAGCGAGCTCATCTGCGCGAACGGCTTCGACGACATCACGAACGACGGCCTCGTCCCCGCGAGCTCGGCGCGCCACGGTCAGTTCTGGGGCTGCGTCCCCGCCGATCACCTCGACGAGATCGGCCAGCTCCTCGGCGACGACCCCGGCGGCGACAACCCCTTCGACTACATGCAGCTTTACCGCGACGTCATCGGCGAGATCCGAAACCGCGGCTACTGACGCGGGCTTTTTGGCCCTCTGGCCGCGCGCGTCGCACGATCGACGGCCGGTTCGACGTGCGCCGCCCTGTCCTCCTCGGCCTCCTGATCGCGCTCGCTGCCGGCTGCGCGCAGCGCGCCGACGAAGCGCCCGATCTGTCGAAGCCGCGCGCCGTGTTCCACGTGGGCGAGCACGTGCCGGAGATCACCGAGCGCGAGGCGTCGGGGCCGATCGCGCGCGACGTCGCGCGCGGCACGCCCGCGTTCTCGCGCCTCGTGAAATGCACCGACCCGCGCATCGTCTTCAAGGACGAGGAGCACACGGGCGCCGATCGCATGATGACGCCGGCGCTCCGCGATCGCCTCGAGCGCCTCGCCGCGCTCGTGCCGATGCGATGGCCCGGCGTGAGCCTGCGCGTGACCGAGGCGTGGGACGAGGATCACGAGCACGGAAGCGCGAGCCTGCACTACGAGGGTCGCGCCGCCGACCTGACGACGAGCGACGTCGACCCGGAGAAGCTCGCGCCGCTCGCCGAGCTCGCCGTCGCCGCCGGCTTCTCGTGGGTGTTCTTCGAAGACGCGTCCCACGTGCACGCCTCCGTGCGCAGGTAACGCCTGCGCGAGAGCGTCATCACCGCGCCCCGCTTCTCGCCGCTTGACGGCGAGAAGCGGGCAGGTAGCCTCTAGCTCGGGAGGCTCCGATGACCGCTTGGGGCGACCGATGCTGGGGTCGAGGCCAGTTGGCGCGGGCTTTAAACGAGGCCGGGGATCACCTCCCCGGTGGCGCGCGGCGCGCACCTTTCCCATCGTCATCGCGCTCATCGCTTGCGCCTTCGTCGCGCCGGCGTTGATCCTCTCGTGCAGCTCGCGCGCGCTGCCCCCCGAGGACATCGGCCTCGCGCAGCTCGCCCTCGGCGTGGGAGGAACCTGTACGACCGACGCGAGCTGCTCGACGAACGCGGCGTGCTGGGTGCTGGACGCGGACGGCGGCCACAAGGAGTGCCACTGCGTCCCCGGCTACGTCGTATGCGGCACCACGTGCGTCGACATCGGGGCGAGCGCGACCGACTGCGGCTAACGACGAGTCCGAATCGGACATCGCCGCCATGCCTCGCGCTGGAGGCG
>DASYCF010000442.1:0-2315 GCA_036500365.1 Byssovorax sp. | reverse complement strand
CCCCATCGCTCCGCTCGCGATGGCGGGCGCGTTCGGCGCGATCGCGAACGACGGCCTGTACGCCGCGCCGACGTTCACGCGTGCTCAGGCATCGACGGAGCGCGTCGTGTCCGCGGACACCGCGCGGCGCGTGCGCGCGATCCTCGAGGCCGCCGTCACGACCGAGCACGCGACCGGGACTCGCGCGCGCGTCGAGGGCCTGCGCGTCGCTGGAAAGACTGGAACCGCCGAGTTCGACGACGCCTCGGGCAAGACGCACAGGTACGCGAGCTTCATCGGCATGGCGCCCGCCGACGCGCCGCGCGTCGTCGTGCTCGTCGGCGCGGTCGACCCGAAGGACGAGGCGTCCGGCGGTCAAGTCGCGGCGCCCGCCTTCGCGCACGTCGCCGCGCGGGCGGTCGCGGCCGCGACGAAGCCCTGAGCGTGGCGACGAACGAAGCCGGAACCGGGCGAGGAACGCGCGCGACGAGCGTCGAATTCCGGGGCGCTTTGGGTCATGCTTCGCGCGTGACTCGATCCGCCCGGTCCGCGCCGCTCGGCGCCCTCGCCTTCGCGCTCGCCTCGGCCATCGCCTCGAACGCCGCCGCGCTCGACCCCGCGTTCGCGCGCGCCGACGCCGCGATCGCCAAGGGCGACTACCCGACGGCCGAGCGCGAGTACGCGAGCGTGAAGGCCGGGCCCGACGCCGCCGAGGCGCTCCTGCGCGACGCGCGCACGCTGCTCGTCATGGGCAAGTACGCCGAGGCGATCGACGCGGCGCGCGCCGCCAGCGGCCGCGGTCGCGCAGCCCGGGGCGAGGCGGCGGCCATCCGCAGCGAGGCGCTCGCCGCGCAGGGCAAGACGGCCGAGGCGATCGCCGCCGCGAAGGAGGTGTCGAGCGACGACGACGCGCGGCGCGCCCACCTCGACCTCGGCGCGCTCTACGCCGCCGCCGGAAAGCGCCCCGAGGCGCGCGCCGAGCTCACGCGGCTGACCGACGACTACTCGAACGATCGCATCAAGGGCGACGACGCGATGGGCCTCGCGATGGCGGCGCGCGCGGCGTTCCTCGTCGGCACGAACGAGCCGAGCAGCACGAACCGCGTCTACAAGGAGGCGCTGCACGCCGGCGCGACCAAGCTCGTCGAGCCGCTGCTCTGGCACGCCGAGCTCTTCCTCGACACCGACGACCTCGCCGACGCGGGCGCGAGCGTGAAGGACGCGCTCAAGGCCGCGCCGAAGGACCCGCGCGCGCGCGTCATGATGGCGCGCATCAAGCTCGAGAACGCGCTCGACTTCGAGGGCGCCGAGAGCGACGTCACGCAGGCGCTCGAGGTGAACCCGAACCTCACGAGCGCGTACGCGATCAAGGCGGGCCTCGCCCTGCGCGACCTCGACATCGCCGCGGCCGACGCCGCCGCCGATCGCGGCCTCCAGACGAACCCGGTCGACCTCGAGCTCCTGTCGATGAAGGGCGCGATCCGCTTCCTCGCCGACGATCGCCCCGGCTACGAGTCGTTCAAGAGGCGCGTGCTCGCGCTGAACCCGCGCTACTCGAAGTTCTTCCGCACCGTCGGCGAGTACGCGGAGTGGGAGCACCGCTACGACGACATCATCGCGATGATGCGCGAGGCGACGCAGGTCGACCCGAGCGACGCGAAGTCGTTCGCCGCGCTCGGCATGAACCTCGTGCGCGCCGGCGACGACAAGGCGGCGAAGGCCGCGCTCGACCAGGCGTGGGCGATCGACAACCACGACGTGCGCGTTTCGAACACGCGCAAGATCCTCTTCGAACGCGTCGCGCAGGACTACACGACGGTCGACGGTCAGCCCTTCACCATCCGCTACGCGAAGGACGACAAGCCCATCCTCGAGCGGTACGTGCCGCAGATGCTGAACGAGGCGTGGGCGTCGATGGTGAAGCGCTACGGCTTCACCCCGAAGACGCCCGTGCGCATCGAGCTCTACGCGGAAGACGAGCTCTTCAGCGTGCGCACGAGCGGCCTCCCGCACGTCGGCATCCAGGGCGTGTGCTTCGGCCAGACGCTCGCGGCGCTCAGCCCGAGCGCGGCGCCGTTCAACTGGGGCAACGTCCTCTGGCACGAGCTCGGCCACGTCTTCGCGATCCAGATGTCGAAGAACCACGTCCCGCGCTGGTTCACCGAGGGCCTCAGCGAGTACGAGACGATCATCCGCCGGCCCGAGTGGCAGCGCGAGCAGGACCCCGAGCTCTACGCCGCGCTGAAGAACGGCCGCGTGCCCGAGGTCGCGTCGTTCAACCGCGCGTTCACCCACGTGAAGGACGTGAGCGACGTCACGATGGCGTACTACGCGGC
>DASYCF010000441.1:0-4964 GCA_036500365.1 Byssovorax sp. | reverse complement strand
CGCCGGCGCGCTCGCGGAGGTGCACCTCCGTCGTGCGGGGCGCCTCGTAGTCCCCGCGCGTGACGTGGAGCCGCACGACGACGTAGGGCGCGCGCGGCGCCGTGAGCGTGAAGAGCGCGCCCGTCGGCATCAGCACGCGCGGCGGCGCGAGCGGGGCGCCGGCGTCGTCGACGGTCTCGACCTCGAAGCGCGCCTCGGCCCTGCGCGTGAAGCCGTAGTCGCGGAGCGTGACGGTCACGCCGTCGAAGCTCACGACGTCGACCGGCGTCACGTCGGCGTACGCGCGCGCGACGACGCCGTCGCGGCGCGCCGCGATGATGCGCACGAGCCGCTCGCGCGTCGGCTGGTCGACGCGGCCGCGCTCCACGGCGGCGGCGATCGCGTCGTTCGGCACGGTCGCGATGTGCTTCGCGACCCAGTACGCGTCGGCGGCGGTCATGCGGTACGTCGGCGCGAACACGACCTCGCTCTCGTAGTCGCCAGACGTGACCTCGGGCTCGAAGGCGCCGATGCTCGGGAAGCGCAGGTCGCGCGGCGGCTGGCGGCCCCCGAAGCCGAACGTGACGAGCAGGCCGAGCGGGTCTCGCCCGCGCGTCGGATCGGGCGCCGCGTCGGCGGAGCGCGGCTCGTCGGCGGGGCCGCGCGCCTGGTCGGCGCCGAGCGCGCCCTCGAGGCCGACGATGAAGTGCTCGACGTGCCCCTTGCCGGGCGCGCCCACGTACACGTCGCGCAGCGAGTGCACGCCGAAGCCTGCGAACGAGAGCCACGCGCGCACGACCCGGAGCGCGCGCAGCGTGCGGCGGTCCTCGTGCGGCACGCGATCGTTGGCGTCGTCGTCGCGTACGGCGTGCGGCTGCGTCGGCCCGAGATCGACGCCCGGCGGCCAGCGCGTCGCGGTCACGCGGTAGTAGCCGGCGAACGGCGGCGGCCCGTCGTCGAGGAACGCGCGCACGGCGTCGTTCGGCGCGGGCTGCCCGTCGACCGACGCGACCACGAGCTCGCTCTCGCGGATGGCGACGACGTCGACCTCCGGCACGCGGTAGCCGACGGCGCGCACCAAGTTCGACGCGATCGCCGCCGCGGCCGTGCGCATCACGGGGCGATCCTTCGGGTCGCGGCCGATCTCGTAGCGGATGCCGCGCGCGTCGAGCACGACGAGGCCGCTGCGACCGCTCTCGGGGTGGCGCGGCATCACGCGGAGCGGCGCCTCGGGCGGGCCGCTCTCCTGGTTCGTGACCGCGCCGAGCGCGCCGCCCGCGGGCTCGGTGAACCAGCTCGAGCGCGGCACGTCGTCGAACGCGTTGACGTCGAGCGCGCGCGGCGTCCGGCGCGGGTCGAGCCCCTCGACGATGGTGCGCCGACCGAGCGCGTTCGCGTACGTGAGCGGCGTCGTGAGCCGCTTCGCCGGCGAGGGGATCGGCCGCTCGTCGTCGACCTCCACCACGACGGTCGTGTCCGCGAAGCGCGCGGGCGCGATCGTCGCGCACGCCGCCGCGCCGACGCACGAGAGCGCGAGGAGCACGTGGAGGAGCGCGCGCGCGTTCATCGCTCAGTTCCTGTGCTGCCTGTCGCCGCCGAGCGGCGCCCAGCCGAACGTCACGGCGACGCGCGGCCCGTCGTCGCTGAACGACATCGAGAACTGCGCGAGCGCCGTCTCGTGGTTGAAGAGATCGAAGCCGAACCCCGCGGCGAACCGCGGCGGCAGCGCGAGCAGCCGATCGACGCGCGGGGCGACCTCGGCGAAATCGGTGAACACGCGCATCGCGACGTAGCGGTGGATGACCCAGCGATAGTCGAGCGACGCGACGAGCGAGAGGTTGTCGCGTCGGACGTCGTAGCCGCGGTAGTCGGGCTGCCGCGTGAGGGCGGTGAACGGGAACGCCGCGTCGGGGCCGATGGGATCGACCGCGTCGAGCACGAGCTGCGGCGACAGCGTGTTCGTCGGCCGCAGGATCGGGATCGAGAGGACGGCGCGCCCGCCGATCGCCGCGTAGCGGGCGTCGGCGCCGCCCACGTTCGCGCCGTAGCCGCCGTAAAACTCCGCCTTCGCGCCGGGCTCCGCGCCGTCCCACTGTCGGCGCGAGCTCGCCCGGAGCGCGACCTCGCCGTACGCGATGCGCGTCTGCGCCGCGTCGGCGAGGTAGGGCGTCGGCACGAAGACCTTCTCGAACCCCGCGAGCCCCGCGTCGCTCGCGTCGCGCACGCGGCTCTGGAAGAGCGAGCCCGACCCGACGACGTGCAGCCACGGAAGGATCGACACGTCGGCCGCGGCGACGACGCGGCTGCGCTTCTCGAGGTACAGCGCGTCGTGCGTGGTCGCCGTGCTGCGGTAGTGGTTGCGCGGGTCGGTGTCGGGATCCTGGCCGAGGCCGAAGAACTCGAGGTCGTCGCGCTCGTCGAACAGCGTGTCGACCGAGATCTCCCACGGCAAGCGGCCGCGCCGCTTCCACACGAGGTCGGTCGCGACGTACACGTCGTGCGCGCCGCCGCCCGCCGCGCTGACGACGGCCTCGCCCGCGTCGCCCCGCTCGAGGATGCGCCCGCCGAAGTTCGGCGCGTGCTTGCTCTGGAAGAAGATGGTCGGCACGAGCGCGATCTCGCCCGGCTCGGGGAAGATCAGCTGCTCGACGCGCGGCACGATCTTGAGCCCGGCGGCGATGCTCGCGAGCGCGTCGGCGCCCGCGAAGAGCCCCGCGAAGAGCTCTCGGAACGGGAACAACACGTTCGCGCCCGCGGCGCGCCCGGAGTCGCCGCGCTCGACCGCGGGCCGCTCGACGCCGGTGATGTGCGCGGGGTCGACGTCGTCCTCGTCGGGCGCGTCGGCCTGCTGCGCGTCGGCCGGCGCGGTCTCCGCCGGCTTCGCGCTCGTCGTCTGCTGCGGCGGCGCGTCGGCGTGGCGGCCCCGGCCCGGCGGGTCGGCGCGCGAGGTCCGAGCGACGAGCGCGCACGCGCCGAGGCTCGCGGCGGCGGCCGCTACGCGCGCGAGCCGCTTCACGGATCGAAGCGACGAACGCACGGGCGCGCGCGGCCCCTCAGGCGCCAGCGGCGGGCGCGGCGTCCGCCTCCCGCATGCGGGCGAACAGGCGCAGCGCGAGCACGAGCCCGATCAAATCGAGCGCAGCCGCCGCGAAATAGGGCATCCCCGGGATGTACGGCGTGCGCCGGTGGTCGCCGAACCGCGCGAAGAGCCGCGTGCCGACGAGCGGCCCGATGATGGCCGTGATGCTGAGCAAGCTCGCGAGCGATCCCTGGAGCTCGCCCTGCTCGTTCTTGCCGACGTGCTTCGTCATGAGCGACTGCGCCGACGGCTGCGCGAGGCCGCGGAGCGCGAACGGGAACGTGAACGCGTAGAGCATCCACCCCTCGGTCGAGAGGCCGAACGCGGCGAAGCCGAGCGCGCTCATCACGGTGCCGAAGAGCAGCGTCCGCTGCTCGCCGAGCCTCGGCATGATGACGCGCAGGAGCCCGCCCTGGATGATCGCGCTCGCGAGGCCGACGACGCCGAGCGACAGGCCGACGTCGAGCACCGTCCAGCCGTAGCGCGCCTCCGTGTAGAGCGCCCAGACGCTCTGGAGGATCTGCTGCGCGAGGAACGAGAACGTGAGCATCACGGCGAGCCCGAGCACGATCGGGTGGCGCCCGAGGTTCTTCAGCGAGCCGAGCGGGTTCGCGCGCGCGAACGCGAGCGGCCGTCGGTCTTCGAGCGCGAGCGACTCCGGTACGAAGAAGAGCCCATACAGGAAGTTCACGCCGTAGAGCGCCGACGCGGCGAAGAACGGCGCCTGCAGGCTGATCTTCGACAGCACGCCGCCGACCGCGGGGCCGACGATGAAGCCGAAGCCGAACGCGGCGCCGACGAGGCCGAAGCTCTGCGCACGCTTCTCCGGCGGCGTGACGTCGGCGATGTACGCCGTCGCCGTCGAGAAGCTCGCGCCCGTGATGCCCGAGATCACGCGGCCGACGAAGAACCAGCCGAGGTTCGGCGCGCACGCGAGCAAGAGGTAGTCGAGCCCGGCGCCGAGCTGCGACGTGAGCAGCACCGGCCTGCGACCGAGCCTGTCGGAGAGGCCGCCGAGCAGCGGCGCGAAGATGAACTGCATCGTCGCGTACACGGCGATGAAGAGGCCGTAGTAGTCCGACGCGCGGATGAGATCGTCGCCGAGGAAGCTCGCGATGAGCTTCGGCATGACGGGCAGCACGAGGCCGATCCCCAGCGTCGCCAGGAACAGCGACACCATGATGAAGGGGACGCCGGGGACCGACTTCTTCACGCGCCTCGCTTGCTCGCCGCGGGCGGCTTCAGACGCGCGCCGACCGGAAGAGCGCGAACACCGCGCCCGTCGGATCCGCGACGACCGAGAACTTGCCGACGTGCTCGATGTCCATCGTTTCCATGTGGACCTTGCCGCCGAGGGCCTTGACCTTCGAGGTCGACGCCTCGACGTCGGACACGGCGATGTAGGCGAGCCAGTTCGGGGGGACGCCCGGCTGCACGAGGGTCATCATGCCGCCGATGTCCTTGCCGTTGTTCTGCCAGTGCCAGTATTTCATCGGCTCTTCGCCGGCCTTGCCCGTCCAGCCGAAGAGCGCGGCGTAGTACTTCGCCGCGGCGTGTTGATCGGTCGTGTGGAGCTCGTCCCACACGAACGTGCCGATGCGCGGCGGGCCGTCGTAGACCGGCTGATCGTTCGGGCCGAGGCTCTGCACGACGCCGATCGCGGCGCCCTGCGGGTCGGCGGCGACGGCGAAGCGCACCATGTTCGGCACGTCGGTCGCGGGGACGAGCACCTTGCCGCCGAGCTCACCCACCTTCTTCACGATGGCGTCGGTGCTCATCGCGTCGACGTACGGGAGCCAGTGAGACGGTACGTTGGGCGGCGCCTTCATCGCGCCGCCGACGGGCTCGGTGCCCGCGCTCAGCATGCGGTAGGTGCCCGCCTCGCCGCCCATGTCCATCTCCTTCA
>DASYCF010000440.1:0-2580 GCA_036500365.1 Byssovorax sp. | reverse complement strand
GCTGCGCGGGGAAGACCGACGCGAGGAGATCGTCGGAGCGCATGCGCATGAGCGGCGCCGGCACCTTCTTGCCGCCCGTGAAGCGGAGCAGCGCGAGCGCGCGCACGGCGTTCCAACGGAAGCGCGTCCCGAAGATCGGCGCCTGGAGCGCGGCCTGCTCGAGCACCTCCTCGAGGCCCTCGGGCCGCAAGAGATCGCGCACGGACTCGAGCGGGAACGAGTGCTGCGCGCCGAGCGAGAGGAGCACGCCGTCGTCGGTCGCGGCGGCCTGGAGCTCGAAGTCGAACGTGCGGCAGAAGCGCTTGCGCATGAGCAGGCCGAGCGCGCGGTTGATGCGCGCGCCGAACGGGGCGTGCACGACGAGCTGCATGCCGCCCGACTCGTCGAAGAACCGCTCGGCGACGATGCGCCTCGCCGAGGGCAGCGCGCCGAGGGCCATGCGCGCCGCGGCGACGTACTCGCGCGCGAGCTTCGCGCCCGCGGGCTCGAGCGCGCACGCGTCGATCAGCCACGCGCCGTCGTCGTTCTCGAGGATCTCCTCGCGGAGCGCGGCGAGCTCGGTCGAGAGCTCGCGCGTGCGCGACGGGCCCTCGCCGAGCCAAAACGGCACGCTCGGCGCTTGCCCGTGCGCGTCGGTCACCCAGACCTTGCCGGACTCGACGCGCTGGATGCGCCAGGCGTTGTTGCCGAGGAGGAACACGTCGCCGCCGCCCGCCTCGATGGCCCAGTCCTCGTCGACCGTGCCGACCTTCGTCGCCTCGGGCTGCAGGAGCACGTCGTAGTTCGCGTTGTCGGGGATGGCGCCGCCGCTCGTGAGCGCGGCGAGCCCGGCGCCGCGCCGACCCTTCAGCCGCCGGTTCACGGCGTCGCGGTGCACGAGCGCGCCGGCGCGACCCCGCCGCGTCGCGATGCCCTCGGAGAGCATGTGCACGACGGCGTCGTACTGCGCGCGATCGAGATCGGCGTACGGCGCGGCGCGACGGACCAGGTCGAAGAGCTCGTCCTCGCCGCGCGCTTCCATCGCGGTCGCGGCGACGATCTGCTGGGCGAGGACGTCGAGCGGCGCGTCGCGGAGGCTCATGCGATCGAGCGTGCCGGCGCGCGCGGCGCGGACGATGGCGGCGCACTCGAGGAGCTGATCGCGCGTGCGCGGGAAGAAGCGGCCCTTCGGCGTCGCGCCGAGGACGTGGCCCGCGCGGCCGACGCGCTGGATGGCCGTCCCGATCGCGCGAGGCGAGCCGACGATGCACACGAGATCGATCTGGCCGATGTCGATGCCGAGCTCGAGCGAGCCCGTGGCGACGCACACCTTGAGCGAGCCGTCCTTGAGGCGCTGCTCGGCGGAGAAGCGGCGCGCGCGGGAGAGGCTCCCGTGGTGCGCCGCGACGTTCTCCTCGCCGATGCGCTCGCCGAGGGCGTGCGTGACGCGCTCCGAGAGCCGACGCGTGTCGACGAAGACGAGCGTCTGACGGTGCGCGGCGACGAGCGTGACGATGCGATCGTAGAGCTCGGTCCACTGCTCGTGCGTGCACACTGCGCCGAGCTCGTCCTTCGGCACGAGGACCTCGAGATCGAGATCGCGCCGCAGGCCGACGTCGACGATCTCCGGCAGGTCGCGCGACGCCCCGACGAGGAGCCGCGCGGTGACCTCCATCGGCCGGACGGTCGCCGAGAGGCCGATGCGCTGCGGCCTGGCGCCGCCGGCGCGCACGACCAGATCCTCGAGGCGCTCGACCGAGAGCGCGAGGTGCGCGCCGCGCTTGTCGCCGGCGAGCGCGTGGATCTCGTCGAGGATGATCGTGTCCACCCCCTCGAGGCCGCGCCGCCCCGACCTCGAGCCGAGCAGCACGAAGAGCGACTCGGGCGTGGTGACGAGCACGTGCGGCGGTTTCTTCACCGCGGCGCGCCGGTCCTTCGCCGAGGTGTCCCCGGTGCGCACCGACACGCGGATCGGCGCGATCGGCTCGCCGCGCGCCGCCGCGAGCGCCGCGATCTCGGCGGCGGGACGCTCGAGGTTCTTCTGCACGTCGTTCGACAGGGCGCGCAGCGGCGACACGTAGACGACGCGCGTCCCCTCGGCCGGCGCGCCCGACGCGGCCGCGCGCACGAGCCGATCGAGGCAGAAGAGGAACGCCGCGAGCGTCTTGCCCGAGCCCGTCGGCGCGGCGACGAGCGCGTCCCTGCCGCGCGCGATCGCGGGCCACGCCGCCACCTGCGCGGGCGTCGGCTCACCGAAGCGCTGCGCGAACCACTCCCCCACGACCGGGTGGAACATCCGCTCAGCGTATTCCGGAGCCGGCGGCGCGCAAACGGCGACGAACCGTCGCGGCGTCGTTCGGAATATGAATTTCGATGCTCGCCACGATGTGCCTAATTCCAGCGCTCAAATCAATTTGCATCGCTCGGCAATAAGATCGTGTAGAACGCCGACGAGGGGACGATGAACAAGCTTCTCTGCGGTGTCGTCGCGGTGGCGGTGGGCTTCGTGATCGGCTGCGGCGGGTCGGGCGCTGACACGGCCGACGCGACGACGGGCGATCCCGCGGGCGGAGGCGGCGCGACGTCGACGTCGACGCACGC
>DASYCF010000439.1:0-4458 GCA_036500365.1 Byssovorax sp. | reverse complement strand
CGATCGCTTCGCCGGCTTCGAACCGCTCGCCGAGACGCTCCGCCAGCGCGCGAAGCAGACGGTCGACGTGATCACGCAGGTCCCCTTCCCGGACCTCGCGCGCGCCGACACCGCGAGCGAGGAGTACGGCAAGTACGTCGCGCGCCTCGATCAGGTCTACCAGACGTGCCTGCCCTTCCTGCGCAAGGCCGTCGCCGGGCTCTTCGCGTACGTCGGGGCCGAGGCGCCGCCGAGCTGGCCCGACAAGCTGCCGATCGTCGCCGAGCTGCCGCCCGAGCTCGTGACGGTGCCGCCCGCCGACTCGCCCGAGCTCTTCGAGGCCCGCAAGAGCCTCGCCGCGCTCGCCGAGGAGGACGCGAAGCTCGCCCAAGAGAAAGAGCGGCTCGCGCTCGAGCTCTCGCGCGGCGAGGGCGAGATCGGCGCGTGCCGGACGCTCGACAACGAGGCCGCGGCCGACCTCGCGCGCGCCTCGCAGATCTACGACTTCGCGAAGGCCGACGGCGACCTCGCCCTCGCGACGCGCGCGCTCACGAACGCCGAGCAGGACCGCGCCGCCCGCGCGAAGGAGGCGAGCGCGACGCTCGCTCGGTACAAGAAGGGCGAGGCCGCGATGCAGTCGCTCGAGGCCGAGCAGAAGGTCCGCAAGGAAGAGCTCGCCGGCCTCGAGAAGCAGCTCTTCGAACAGGAGCACGACGAGCCGGTGCTCTTCGGCAAGGACGCGTGGACCGCGCGCGTCGCCGACCTGCGCGCGCGCTGCGAGGCCGTGCGCGTCGCCGTCGCGCAGCGCGGCGCGGCGAAGAACCAGCTCAAGATCGAGCTCGCGAGCTCGTCGGTCGACGTGGAGGCGCGCGGACAAGAGAGCGCCCTGGCCGACCGCACGCTCGTCGAGGCGCGGGCGCGCAAGGCCGCGCTCGAGGCGTCGCTCGCCGCGCTCGGCCAGAAGCTCGGCGGCGCGCGGCCCGTCGGCGCGACGCGCGCCTCCGCCGAGCAGCTCCTCGCGACGTTGAACGAGGCGCGCGCCCACGTCGGGGCGAGGCTCGCCCGCGCGACCGCCGCCGTGCGCGCCGCGAAGGAGGAGGCCACGCGCGCGCTCGCCCGGCAGAAGCAGATCATCGAGGAGCGCCAGCGCACCGAGGCGATGGTCGCGAGCGCCGAGGTCGCCGCGAGCGAGGGCCGCGACGAGGCGCTCCGCCAGCTCGCCCTCCAGCGCCGCGCCGCCGTCGAGAGGCACGCGGGCGAGATCGTCGCCGGCCTCGTGAAGTCGCTCCACGCCGTCGACGCCGTGTTCGTCGACCCCGCGCGCGAGGCGCTCACCCACGCCGCCATCGACCCGACCGAGGCCGCGCGCGCCATCGAGAAGAGCGCGAAGGACCTCGAGCCCATCGTCGCCGCCCTCGTCCGCGACCTCGAGCCCGAGCTCGCGGCGCAGGAGACGATGCTCGCGCAGATCCAGCGCGAGTTCTGCGAGGCCGCCGCGCAGGCGTGCCGCGCTGCGTGGGGGTAGCCGCTCACCGCGAGAGCGTGCCTACCCATCGAGCTGAAGGGACAACAGCCGAACCAGGCGCTCCAGCGAGGGGACGCGCGCGAGCACCCTCGCTCGCCCATCCTCCGATCCGTGGTCAGCGGCCTTGATGAAAAGGTCGTCGCGCTCGTTGCGATCCTTCGTGCGAACGGCCTCGTGGACACGTTCGGTATCTCCGGGCAGGCACTCGGTCAGCGCTTCGAGTGCGGTCTCGATGTTCTCGAACAGGAGGACGACCCGCAGCCGGTCCGCCGACGTCGCGGTTCGACGGACCGCTTCGACAATGGCTGCCTTG
The DNA here is from genome assembly GCA_036500365.1 of Byssovorax sp. GTDB lineage: Bacteria > Myxococcota_A > Polyangia > Polyangiales > Polyangiaceae > DASYCF01. Next base: position 2,641 of record DASYCF010000439.1, on the reverse strand, counting down.
CACGCACCCGACTCGAGCTGAAGGAGCTCTGTGATCCTGTCGTGATCGAAGATCGCGAACACGGGGCCACCCTGCGGTGCGCGCTGCTCTAGCTCCTCTCGACAGACCCTCAGGAGGTTTCCGTTGCCCTTCAAGGGGACGGGCTTGCAGCGCGAGCCCAGCGTCCATCGGTCGACGCCGGTGCGGTCGGAGACGCAAGCGAGCACGAACGCGTGGGGGCCGAACTGACCGGCGTCGCCGAGCCTGTCTTCGTAGAGGACGGGCACCGGCGGCCCGACGCTCACGACGCCTCCGTCATCACCAAGTCCTCGGCGCCGACGCCGCGGAGCTCGCCGAGGCCACGGTAGCGCTCGAGCCACTTTGCGAGCGCCTCCGCGTTGGGTCGGGCGAGCTCGGTCGCCCAGCGCGGCGAGGGGCCACCGTCGGACGACACCCGGCAGAGTACCGCCGACGCGACCGGATCGCTCAGCGCATCCAGCAATCGATCGGACTGCGTCGCGAGCACCACCGGGCCTTTTCGCGCGAGCGACTCGAAGAGGCCCAGCACACGGACGAGCAGCCGCGGGTGTAGGTGCAGCTCCGGCTCGTCGAACGCGAGGAGACTGCGCGGAGGGCCGAGGCGCGCGAGCGCGATGAACGCGAGATACGCGAGCGAACCGTCGGCCATCGCGGCCGCAGGGATCTGCTTGCCCAGGCCGCGAAGCTCCATGCTGAGCGCGATCTGGCCACCGCCTGCCGCGGTCTGAGTGTTGATGCTCGCGACGTCCTGACCGAGGCCGAGGCGCACGAGGTCCATCGTCTCGTCCCAGTGCTGCTTCGACTGCTCGTTCTTGAGCGAATGAAACGCATTGGCGAGGTTGTCGCCCACGCGCGCGAGCGAAACGGCCGGCTCGATGAGACTGGGGTCTCGCAGCGGAGCCGTCCATCCGCGCTCCTTGCACACCCAGAGCGCGCGGACGTCGAACGGTACGTGCACATCCACCCGGCGAAGGACGGCGACAGTGCGACCGATAGCCTCCTGTGGCGGGAGAACGCCGAACGCGCTTACGAGCAACGCACCCGGGTCGATGGAGATCGGGACGCGCTGTCGCGTCTGTTGGTCGAAGACGACGCTGTTCGATGCGCGCGTGCGGCGGATGACCTCGAGCGCGTCGGCGTGGCCGGGACGAGGACCGAGATCCATCGCCTCGCGGACGACGACGACCTGGTTGCCCTCGAACGCGATCGCGAACCGATAGTCGATCGGGTCGCCGGCGCCCTCGATGCGGACCCCGATCTCGAGATCTGCGGCACCTTGCCGGAGCAGCAGCGGGAGGCCGCCATGCGCGCCGAGATTTTGGACGTAGTTGGGCTCGGCCGCCTTCCGGAGGAGCTCGAACACCTCGATCAGGCTGCTCTTGCCTGCGCCGTTTTCGCCGAGCAAGACGGTCAGCCCACCGAGCCGGAGGCGCACGTCGGCCAAGGTGCGGAGCCCCTTCACACGGACTTCGACGAGTCGGTCCTCGGCCATCGCGACAGGAGCCTAGCATCGGCCGCGGCCGATACGGACTTGGGTCCCGAAGCGAGATCGACGTCGGCGCGAGGCACGGATCCGCATCCGACGCCCACGGTCGTCCCGGCGCGGGGGACCAATCCGTCTCGCCGCTGGGAGCCGACGTCGCGGCGACGTACGGATCCGTCCCTTGAACCGGCAGGGAGGTCGTCGCACGACACGGATCCGCCTGCCCGACCGGCGTCGACGCCAGCGCGACCTACGGATCCGTACTAACGCCGCTTCTTGCGCGACTTCTTGGCGACCGCCTCGTCCGCAGGCGGCGCGTTCGGGTCGACAGGCGGCGGCGGAGCAGGCGGGCCTTCGGGCGCGCTCGGCGAGGTGGTCACGCGGGCGCGCGCCTCGTCGATGGGGAGGAGGGCGGCCTTCACCTTCTTGAGCGACTTCGCGTCGCCCTTCTTCCGCGTCGCGAGCGTCGCGATGGCGAGGTCGCGCAGATCGTCGCGGAGCTCGACGAACGCGGCCCGCACGCGCGCCTGCTCGGCGACCTCGGGCGCGGCGCTCGTGATGTGGAGCACGTCGCCGTACTCGGCGAACGTCGAGCGGAGGAGCGAGGTGTACTCGGGTCCAGCGAGATCGACGATCTCGGGCTCGAGGTCGTCGTCGGAGATCACGGCGAGGCGCGACTTCACCTTCTGCCACTCGCTCGCGAACGGATCGGTCAGGAAGCGCGCGCCCTCGGGCGGCGGGAACAGCTTGGCGAGGAGCGCGCCGGCCCGCGCCGCGCGCGCCGCGTCGAACCGCGCGAGCTCGCCGAGGCTCTGCAGGCGCCGGTACATCGAGCCCCACGCGACGTCGACGTCGGTGTCGACGGCCTTCGGCGTGCGTTCGCTCGCCTCCGTCGCGACCGGCCCGAGGGCGGCCTGAAGCGCCTTGAGCGACGCCTTCGCCGCCTTCGCCGCGGGCTTCACGCGGTCGTCGTCGAGCGCGGCGCTGAGGAGCGACTGCGCGAGCGCGCATGTGGCAGCCGCGTCGAGCGTGGGCAGCTGCATGTACTGCGATACGTCGAGGTCAGTGGCCATCGCGCGATGCTCGAAAAGGAAGCTCACGCCGTCAAGCGGTTAGCGAACCTCACCCCCCCGGCCCCCC
>DASYCF010000438.1:0-1554 GCA_036500365.1 Byssovorax sp. | reverse complement strand
TCGGCGACTTCGGGACGGGGCTCGCGACGGTGGAGCTCGTGGCGACGCAGGCGCGGCGCGGCAGCCGCGTGCTCTTCGGGGACCCGGTCGTGTTGCCGTCGATCGACGCACCGTCGCCGCCGCCGCGGCCCGCCCACGCCGTCGTCATCGTGGTCGTCGATGGCGTCGAGCGACCCGAGATGCCGCCGTGGAACGCCGCGCCGGCGCCGCTGCTCGCGACGTTCGGGGATCTCGCCGTCACGGCGACGGTGTTCGACCACCACCGGGCGCCGACGACGGTCGTCCCCGCCGTCGTCGCGTCGCTGCTCACGGGCCTGCCACCGCGCGAGCACGGCCTCGTCGACCTGGCCGCGCGCCTGCCGCCCTCCGTCGCCACGCTCGCGACGGTCGCCCGCGACGCGAGCGTGCGCACGGCGATGTTCACGGGCGTCCCGACGACGTTCCGCGCGTTCGGCTTCGCCGAGGGGTGGGAGAAATTCGTCGAGTTCACGCCGCCGTCCGGCGACCCGGCGATCGCGCCGATCGACGCAGCCACCGCCTGGATCACCGAGGTCGCGCACGCGGCGAACGAGCCGCGGATGCTCGCCGTCGTGCACGCGCGCGGCGGCCACCCGCCTTGGGACGTGGTCGACGCGACGACGCTGCCGCCGAAGGACTACACGGGCTTCGTCGACCCGCGGCGCGCCGCGCAGACCCTCGGCAAGATGAGGCACCGCCGCAAGAAGGAGCCGCTCGCCGAGACCGACCGCGTGCGCATCCACGCCCTCGAGCAGGTCGCCCTCGGCGGGCAGGATCACGCGATCGGCGCGCTCGTCTCGTCGCTCAAGACGGCGAACCTCTGGGACACGACGCTCTTCATCGTGACCGGCGACGTGTCGAGCGGCGCCTCCGACGACGCGCTGTTCGGCGACGGGCTGCCGTTGACGGAGCAGGTCCTCACGCTCCCGCTCTACGTGCATTTTCCCGGCAGCGTGCACGCCGCGGAGCGGGTGAAGGAGCCGACCGAGATCGTCGACCTCACGCGCACCGTCGTCGACGCCCTCGGCCTCTCGTTCGCGCGATCGATCGACGCGCGGGACCTCGGGCGCGTCGCCGACAACCCCAACGGCGCCGCGAGCGCGCCGCAGATCGCGACGCTGGGAGAGCGGTACGCCGCGCGCTGGGGCTCCGTCGTGGTGTCCGGGCGCTTCCCGAAGCCTCCCGCCGTCTGCGATCTCGCCGTGGATCCCGTGTGCGCGTTCGATCGGCGCGATCTCATGCCCGTCTCCACGTACGCCGTCTTTCAGCGCATCGTCGCCGCCGACGTCGCGGCCCGCGCGCGCGGCTCCGTGCGGGAGCCGGCCACGCTGGACCCCGAGACGCTCGCGGCCCTCAACGTCTGGGGCTCGGACTGACGTAGACTCCGAGGGCGGATGAGCGACGCGTTCCAGGGCACCAGCCGCTTCCAAATCGCCGCGCAGATCGGGCGAGGAGGCATGGGCGTCGTGTACCGCGCCTTCGACGCCGAGCGCGGGGTCGACGTCGCCCTGAAGACGCTCCCGCGCCTCGACGGGG
>DASYCF010000437.1:0-3801 GCA_036500365.1 Byssovorax sp. | reverse complement strand
GGCCTTCATCACTCACGCGGCGTCGCTGCGTCAGGCTTTCGCCCATTGCGCAAGATTCCCCACTGCTGCCTCCCGTAGGAGTCTGGACCGTGTCTCAGTTCCAGTGTGGCTGATCATCCTCTCAGACCAGCTACCCGTCTTCGCCTTGGTAGGCCGTTACCCTACCAACTAGCTGATGGGCCGCAGGCTCATCCCCTGGCGCCAGCTTTCATGAAGAGGCCGGCTTTGACCTCAGGCCCTTTCGAGCTCGTGGTCTTATGCTGTATTAGCTTTCCTTTCGGAAGGTTATCCACCACCTGGGGGTAAATTACCTACGTGTTACTCACCCGTGCGCCGCTTTACCGGGGTTGCCCCTTTCTCGCACGACTTGCATGTGTTAAGCGCGCCGCTAACGTTCGTTCTGAGCCAGGATCAAACTCTCCAGTTAAATCCCGTTTGCGAAGAGCGGGCTAACGCTCTTCGCGCTCATCCTCAATCGGATGACGTGTTGAAGGTCGCGGCAAGCCGCGCCTTCAGGGCCCACGTCACTTCGTAGGCATACAACTCAGTTTTCAAGGACCGAGCCGGAATCTCCCAGCGCGAACGCTGGTTGAACTCCGTGGCCTCGTCGAACAGCGTGACCTCGCGGTCACCGCTCCGTTCGAGCGAGGGCGGCAACACTAGGTTGCCTCTGCGCTTTCGTCAACCCTTTTTTCTTCGTCGCCGATGCTCGCGCGAGGAGGAAGGTCGGGGCCTTCGAGGTCCGCTCGTAATGACGCGCACCGCCTCGACTGTCAAACGGCGCCTTTCGCCCGCTACTTCCGGGCTTCGCCGCCGTTCCGGCCGTCGAGGAGGGCGGAATCTACTCGCGGCGCTCGGCAAGTCAACGCGAAAAATATTTTTTTTCGGGCGTTGAACCTGACGTGCGGCGAGACCTGAAAAACACGGGGGTTTCGCGCTGTTCGGCGGGACCCGAGCGGCGCGTCGGACCGGCGGCGGTCGCCGACCTCAGGACTCGATGCGCTCGTCGGAGAACCAGCGGCCGAAGCGCTCGCGCACGAGCGTCATTTCGACGCCCGTCGGGAGGCGCACGCGGTAGCCGCGCTCGCCAGCGCGCAGGCCCACGAGGCACCCCATCACCTCGAGCGGCTGCCACGTGCCGGCGACGCGCATGCGCGCGGGCCGCAGCTCTTCTCGCGCGGCGCGGCTCGATTTCTCGCCGTTCGATGCGCGGGCGCGCGGCGGCGTCGTCTCGGCGCGCGTCTCGATCTCGACGCTGCACCACTCGGAGTCGCGGCGCACGGGCCAGCCCGCCTCGCGGCTGAGGCGCGCGTCGACGTCGGACATCGCGCGCTCCGAGACGGCGAACGCGGCGTGCTTGTGCACGATGAGCACGACCGCGTAGCTCTCCGGGCCGATGCTCCGCAAGACGTAGCTCTTCGCGCGCGCGCGGATCACGATCTGCTGCGGCCGCGTGATGTTCTCTTCGTCGAGCGCACGCAGCGCGATCTGCCAGTGCGCCGCGGCGATCTTCACGTCGAAGACCTCGAGGTAGCCGGCGTAGTCGACGGTCTCGCCCTCTGCGTCGACGAGCGCAGCTGCCACGGCGCCGGGCGTCAGCCGCACCAGGTCGTCGAGGATCTGCGAGAACGCGGAGCCGTCCTGCATGTCGCGCGTCTTCGACCGGCGCGCGCGGCCGGATGCGCGCGGCGCGTCGGCGCCGGTCGGCTCGCGCGCCGCCGTCACGGGGCCACCGGGACGAGCGCGAGCGAGGCGTCGGCGCTCCGCTCGACGGTCGCGTCTGCTGCGCGCGCGGTGAGCAGCGCCTTCTGCTTCTGTTCGGCGCGCGCGCGCATCACCGCCTCGCGCACGAGGGCGCGGCGCTCGGCCGCGGGCGGGTGCTTCGCGGGCGTGCGCTCGAGCAGCACGATCACGTGCACGCCGAAGCCGGTCCACGTGAGCGGGCTCACGTCGCCGCGCGACCCGAGCGACGCGGCCGCTGCGGCGAACGCCGGATCGACGCCGCTCGACGCGTCTGGCGAGAGCCACCGCGCGTCGCGCGTGAGCGGCGGCAGCGCCTCGGCGGTGACCTTGAAGCCGTCGTGAGGGACCGCCTGCGCGGCGTCGATGAACGCCTTCTCGGCCGGGTCGTGCGCGACGGCGCCCGCGCCCGAGAACCGCGACGGCGGCGGCGCCGGGCCGAGATCCAGCGCCGTCGCGCGCGCGCGGATCGCCTCGGCGACGGCAGCCGCGCGCTGCTTGGTATCGGCCGACGCGTCGGGCTTCACGAGGACGACGGCGTGCACGGTGCGGAAGCCCTCGGGTCGATCGATCTCGAGCCAGTGACGCTGCGTCTCGGCGTCGAGCTCCGCGTCGGTCACGTCGCCCGCGGCGGCGCCCTCTGCGGCGTAAGCGTGGAGCAGTCGACGCGCGAGCGCGCCGTCGACCTGAAAATCGGCGGTGAGCCCCCGGGCGCGCGCCGCCTCGGCGAACACGGCGTCGCGGACGAGGAGATCTCGCGCGGCCGCGGGGGCGATGCCCTGCGCGCGCGCGACGGCGACGACCGACGAGACGGCGATCTCGTGGTCGCCGACGCGCGCGGCGACCGCTCCGCCGAGGTGCGCCCGCTCCGACGTGGGCTCAGGGCCGCCGCACGCCGCTGCGGCGAGGGCGGCGGCGAGGAGGGCCGCACGGGCCGCGCGCGACACGCCTCGCCGCGCGTCGGTCACGTGGAGCCCCCGCGCGGGCGCAGCAGCTCCGTCGAACCCCGCAGCGCGAACGCGCCGACAGCCAGGAGGTAGAGCGCGCGGAAGTCTTCGCGGGAGCCGAGCGCGCGGACGCCGAGCGCGAACGCCGCGCTGGCGGCGACGAGGAGCAGCACCGCGAAGACATCGATGGCTCGGGTCACGCGCTCGGCAGCCTATCGCGGTCGCGGCGCGCGGTCACCGCACGACGAGGATGACGGCGCCGACGATTGCGACGATCACCAGCAACGCCAGGGACCGGATCGCGGGCGCGGTGAACTTCCGGCCGCTCGAGCTCCGGCGGCGGCCGCGCCCGGTGGCGACCTGAGCGGCGGCGGAGACGACCGCCACGGCGCACCCGACGGCCACGGCGTGCGAGACCAGCGCCCGCTCTGGATCCGCGACCGTCCACGCGAACCACAGGAACACGAGCGACGCGAGCAGGCCGAGGGCTCCGATGGGCGCGGCGAGCGAGGGCAGCGTCGCACGGGGCTTGAGCTGCGGCGCGTCGCCGTCGGCCGGGAGGGGCATCGTCGCCGACCACCGCTCGCTCCAGGCGAGCACGAACACGGCCCAGGCGATGGCGCCGAACACGCCGCGGATCGGGTCGAGGCGGAGCGGATGAATCGCCGTGGACGACGCGAGCCACGTGGCGACCGAGAGGCCGAGGAACGCCGTGACGCCGACGTGCCGGCCCGTCGTCGGCCTGCGCGCGCCCACGGCTGGGCCCGCGACGGCGGCTGCGCACGCGAGCGTCGCGAGGGCCGCCGCGGCGAGCGACGAGCCGCGCGCGAAGCCGGCGGGCGCGACCGTGACCGCCCACGCGAGGAGGCCCGAGAGCACCGTCGGCAGCGTCGTCGAGCCGCCGAGGTGTGCGCCGTTGGGCGCGGCGACGTCGGCCGGGCGAGTCGCTGGGGACCGCTCCGTCGCGCGCGCCTCGACCTCGTCCCCCGCGCCCATGGTCACGAGATCACGCGCCCCCTCGAACGAGCTGGCTCAAAGCAACGTCGACGGAAGGCGTGGTCCGGTCGGCGGCGCGCTCGCCACGGGCGCCGGGCTCGCCGTCGTCGCGCGCGTG
>DASYCF010000436.1:0-8178 GCA_036500365.1 Byssovorax sp. | reverse complement strand
GCGTGCGACAACGGCGCGGCGAACCAGCCCGTCGCGACGGCCTACGGCCCCGGCATCTGCACGACGGCGTGCACCTTCGCGCCGTATTGCGGCGACGATCGCACGCAGTCGCAGTTCGGCGAGCAGTGCGACGGCCAGGCGAACTGCGACGCGATGTGCAAGATCGAGATGCCGCACTGACGCCCTGCGGGTGAGGGCGGGACGAGTCGCGCGGCGCTCGTCCCGCTCGCACCTCGCCATCGGGCGGCGTCGCACGCGACGGACCGATTGGCTCGATCCGTGCGTCGCGAGCCGGGCGCATGGCTCCCGAGACCTCTTCGCGACGGCCCCATCGACGCGCGAAGCACCGTGACGCGGCTCGAAGCGGACGGTTCGCGTGGCTTCGCGTCTTCGGGCCCGGCCTGCTCACGGGCGCCTCGGACGATGACCCGAGCGGCATCGCCACGTACTCACAGGCCGGAGCGCGCTACGGCTTCGGGCTCCTCTGGACGCTCCTCCTCACGTTCCCTTTGATGGTGGCGATTCAGGAGGTCGCCGCGCGCGTCGGGCGTGTGACGGGCCACGGCCTCGCCGGGAACTTGCGACGCGCGTACCACCCTGCCCTGCTGTACATCCTCGTCGGGCTGCTCGTCCTCGCGAACGTGCTCAACATCGCGGCGGACATCGCCGCGATGGGCGCGGCCGCGAACGTGCTCCTCGGAGGGAACGCCCTCGTCTACATGGCGGGGCTGACGGCGCTGTCCGTCGTCCTGCAGATGAAGCTCCCGTATCGCCTCTATTCGCGCGTGTTGATGGCGCTCACCCTCTCGCTGACAGCCTACGTGGTGGCTGCGTTCGTCGTGCCGGTTCCGTGGGCGCGCGCGCTTCAGCGGACCGTCGTCCCGTCGTTCCCGGAGGACAGCGGCTACGCCAGCATGGTCGTCGCGATCCTCGGCACCACGATCAGTCCCTATCTCTTCTTCTGGCAAGCCTCGCAGGAGGTCGAAGAGGAGAAGGCGGACCCGAGCGCGTCGCCGCTCAAGGACGCGCCCGAGCAAGCGCCCGCCGAGTTTCGCCGGCTGCGCATCGACACCATCGTGGGCATGCTCGCGTCGAACGCGATCGCTTGGTTCATCATGCTCACGACCGCGGTGACGCTGCGCCCCGCGGGCGTGCGCGACATCGACTCCGCCGCGCAGGCGGCGAAGGCGCTCGCCCCGATCGCCGGGCGCTTCGCGTCGCTCTTGTTCGCCGCCGGCGTCATCGGCACCGGGATGCTCGCGGTCCCGGTGCTCGCGGGCTCGGCCGCGTACGCGGTGGGCGAGGCCACGCGGCGGCCCGTCGGACTCGGCAAGAAGCCGCGGCAAGCGCGGGCGTTCTACGCCGTCATCGCGGTCGCGACGATCGCGGGGCTCGCGCTGAACCTCGCGTCGTTCGACGCGATGAAGGCGCTCGTGCTCAGCGCCGTCGTCAACGGCGTCGTCGCCGTGCCGACGATGGCGATGATGATGCACATGGCCACGAGCCGGCGCGTCATGAAGACCTTCGTCCTCGGCCGCGGGCTCACCGTGTGCGGCTGGGCGGCGACCGCCGTGATGGCCCTCGCCGCGATCGCGATGCTCGTCTCCGCGCTCCTCCGCTGAACTCGCGGCTCAGCGCGTCGTCGCGGTGGCGGTCGTCGGTGCGCGATCTCGAAGAGCGGCGCTGACGCGGCGCGCGACGTCGATGGACGCGACCTCGAGCGCGCGTGAGAGCTCGGTGACGATCGCGCCGATGTCTGCGCCCTGCGCGAGCGGGCGCTCGACCGCCTCGGTGCCCTCGTAGAGCACGCGCCGCCCGTCCGACAGCGTGACGTGGAGCTCGACGCGCACGCCGTGTCGATCGGGCAACCGCAGCTCCTCGAAGGAAACGACGTCGACGTCGAGGATCGGCGCGTCGCCGCTGACGACGTGCGTGAGACCGCGCTCTTCGAAGAGCGCGCGCTCGAGGCGACGCCGCGCGAACCCCTCGGGGCGCGCCGTCCAGCGGCGCTCGTCGTAGAAGCCGACCTCGTGCGCGGCGTCGCGGTGCGCGATCCGCTCGCGGAGGCTGGCGCCGGACGTCACGCGCCCGAGCCGCAGCTCGAGCCCCGCCTCCGCGGGCGCGCGGGCGGTCGCGGGCGCTGCGCTCCCCGAGTCCGGCGTGAAATATCGAATCGGGAGCGCGTCGGCCTTCGACGTGAGCGCGCACGCCGGCGCACCCGTCAGCGCCGCGAGCGCGAGCGCGAGCGCGGAGAGGATCGATCGCTGCGTCACGGCTCCTTGCCCTCCTCGCTGCGACCCTTGAGCAGCATGTCCGGATCGCGCTCCAGCGCGTCCGTGAGGCGGTGGATCGAGGCGGCCGCCTCCTTCACCTCGCGCAGCGTCTCGTCGAGGTCGCGCGCGCTCGACGTCGCGCTGCGCCCCGCCTCGCCGAACGTGCCGACCGTGCGCGTGGCGGTCGCGACGAGGCCCGCCTCGCCGCCCACGCGATCGAGGATCTTGTTCATCTTGCCGACCGCGACGTGGAGGTCTTCGATCGTGTGCGCCGTCTTGCCGGCGACGTCCTGCTTCTCGACGCGCTTCAGCGTGACGCCGAGCGTCGTGAGCACCTCGTCGGCGTGCTGCATCGTCGAGACCGTCTTGCCCACGAGGTCGCCCTTCTCGAGCGCGGAGACCATCCGATCGACGCGGTTCACGATCGTGTTCGTCGCCGCGACGAGCTGCGGGAGGCTGTCGGCGGCCTTCGCGACCGCGTCCTCGAGGTTCTTCATCAGGCTCGCGGCGGTGGGGATGTAGAGCGCGGGCGGGCGGAACGCGAGCGCGGGCGGCGGGTTGGCCTTCACGTCGAAGAAGTCGATCGCGACGTACTTCACGCCCGTGATGCCCTGACTGCCGAGCTGCGCACGAAGGTCGGGCGGGACGAGGAACTCGGGCTTCTGGTTCGCGCCTCGCACGGCGAGGCCGAGCCGCTCGATCTCGGCGACGTCGAGGTCGAGCTTCACCTCGACGGTGCGGTGGTCCGGCGCGATGTCGATGTCGCCGACGACGCCGAGCGTGACGCCGCGGAACTTCACCGGCGCGCCCACGTCGAGGCCCTGAACCGACTCGTTGAAGTACGTGAAGTAGTCGACCGTGCGCCGCCGCAGGTGCCGCGCCCCGATGGCGACGACGATCGCGACCGCGGCGAGGAGCCCGATCACCACGAAGAGGCCGACCTTGGCGGGGTTCACCTTGCTCGTCATCGCGCCTCCTCGCGCCGCGCGACGGCGCTCCTCGGTTCTCGCCGGAAGAACGCGCGCACCCGCGCGTCGTCGCTGTCGCGGAGCTCCTTCGGCGCGCCCTCGGCGATCACGCCCTTCGCGTCCTTGTCGAGCAGGACGCAGCGGCGCGCGACGCGGTAGATGCTCTCGAGCTCGTGCGTGACGAGCACGACGGTGAGCTTCATCGCGCGCGCGAGCGTCGTGATCAGGTCGTCGAGCTCGGCGGCCGTGATCGGATCGAGGCCGGCGCTCGGCTCGTCGAGGAAGACGATCGGCGGATCGACCGCGAGCGCCCGCGCGATCGCGGCGCGCTTCTTCATCCCGCCCGAGAGCTCCGACGGGAGCTTCGCCGCGGCGGCGTCGAGGCCGACGAGCCGGAGCTTCGCGGTGGCGACGGCGCGCGCGGCGGCGAGATCGAGGCGCGCCCACTCGACCAGCGGCAGCGCGACGTTGTCGACGACGCTCATCGAGCCGAAGAGCGCGCCGCCCTGGAACATCACGCCGAACGGCGGCATGCCGTCGTCGAGATCGGGCGGTCCGCGCCCCGCGACGTCGATGCTGCCCGCCCTCGGCTGCTCGAGGCCGATGAGGTAGCGGAGCAGCGTCGATTTGCCCGCGCCGCTGCCGCCGAGGATCGCGAACACCTCGCCCCGCGCGACCGAGAAGGTGATGTGCTCGAGCAGCACGCTGTCGCCCCAGCCGATGCTGAGGTCCGAGACCTCGACCACGGTGTCGTCGCGCGAGGCCATGGTCAGAGATCCAGCGCGCGGAACACGACGGTGAAGAGCGCGTCGAAGAGGACGATGGCGAACAGCGAGGTGACGACCGTCGACGTCGTGCGCCGGCCCACGCCCTCGGCGCCGCCCCGCGCGGAGAAGCCCTGCTGACAGGCGATGAGCGCGATCACGGCCGCGAAGAAGGTGCACTTCACGAGCCCGGTGCCGACGTCGGAGAAGTGCACCGCCTTCTGCGTCTCTCGCAGGAAGCCGCCGGGCGTGAGATCGAGGCTCACGACGGCGACGACGAGGCCGCCGACGAACGCGATGACGTCGCCGAGGAGCGCGAGCACGGGCGCGACGGCGACGAGCGCGATCGTCCGCGGCAGCACGAGCCAGCCGTGCGGAGCGAGACCGAGCGTCCGCAGCGCGTCGATCTCCTCGGAGACCTTCATCGAGCCGATCTCCGCGGCGAACGCCGCGCCCGAGCGGCCGGCGAGGATGATGGCGGTCATCAGCGGGCAGAGCTCGCGCGTGACCGAGATGCCGACGAGGTCGGCCACGTAGATGTTCGCGCCGAACATCTTGAGCTGCTTCGCCGACTGATACGCCATGACGAAGCCGACGAGGAAGTTGATCAGGAGCACGATGGGCACGGCGTCGGCGCCGGCGCGCTCCGCCAGCGGCAGCGCCTCGCCGAGGTGGCCGGAGCGCGGGCGCCGCACGACCTTGACGCACGCGAGGGCGACCTCGCCGACGAACGCGATCGACGCGGCGCACTCCTCGAGCGCCCCGAGCGCGACCGCGCCGATCCGCGCGAAGAAGCCTGGAGGCTTCGCGGCAACGGGCTCCTCACGCTCGGGGGGCGTGTAGAGCTCGAGCAGCGGCGCGACGTCCGGGGATGGGCGCCGAAGCTCGACGCGGACGCCGCGCGCGCCGAGCTCCTCGCGCAGCGACGCGAGCAACGCCAGGCTGCCGCCGTCTGCCGACGACACCCGCGACAGGTCGATCTCGAGCGCGGACGCCGCGGGCGTCGCGCGGCGGAGCTTCGCGTAGAGCTTCGCCGTATCGGCGACGGCGAGCGCGCCGCCGAGCTCGACCACGGCGCCGCCGTGCGACCACCGATACGACGGCGCGGGCGCGACGTCGGAGCTTCCGCGGTCCTCGACTGGCATCGCCCATCGCCGAGGAGCAGTTCTCGCGCCACGGGCGAAGCGGCGCGCCGCGCGCCACCGCGCACCTTCGCTGGAGCGCCCGCATGCGACAAAGCGCGACACCTGTGGCGCGCGTGCGCGTTGGAGCGCTCAGTGCGGCGGCGGTGGCGCGATCTGCTTCAGGTTCAACCCGCCCGGGTACGCGTAGCTCGTGTACGAGCCGTACCCCACGACCTGGATGCCTACTGCGACGTTCGACGTCAGCACGTGCGCGCCCCCCGCGACATCGCCGAGGACCAGGTGGTTGATGCCGTAGCCCGAGCTCCCGATCTGCGTCGGCGTCGGCGCGCCCGATCCATCGAGGGTCACGACGGCGTTCATCGGCTCGATCACGTCGACGAAGTTCACGGGGTAGTCGGTCGGCGCGAGGAAGATGTATTTGTCGCGGTACTGCTCGACCGCGATCGCGATGCTCTGCGCCGGATCGCCCTTCTGCTTCGGCGCCCGCGTGTGCGGGTCGACGTCGGACGCGGCGAGGGTGAAGGTCGCGATCGCGAACTCGTGGTCGCCCTGGATCTCGAAGTCGACTGCGACCTCGCCGAGGTCGACCACCTGGCCTGCGCTGATGGTCGTCGGCGCGCTCGGCGGCGTGACACCAGCCGGGTACGTGAGGTTCGTCCCGTCGACGTTCCCGTAGATCTTCACCCACACGGGCTGCGGAGGTTCGTTGAGGTTCGGCGCGGCGACGCGCGACACGAAGTAGTGCTGCCCGAGCGTCTCGGCAGGGAGCACGCTCTCCTCGATGTGATCGCACGCCGAATCGGCGGCCGGGATGTTGACGCACGGCATGCCGGTGATCACTTGCACCGGCTGGTCAGCCTGCACGAGACTGCCGCTAAAGTCGGAGCTCGGGTCGCCCGCGATCTCGACCACGTCGCCGGCGTCGAGCGGAAACGTGAGCGTGCCGCCGCCGGCCGTCGAGGCGATGCTGCCGCCGGCGAGCACGGTCCCCGTCGCCGACAGCAGGATGGTGACGTTCGTGCCATCGACCGTGCCGGTGACCGTGAAGTCCGGACCGAGGACGGGCGTCGGTCCGCCGGGGTTCAGCTGGTTCCGCGGATAGATCCAGCCCTCGTGCCCGATGATTCGATAATTGCCCGTCATCGCCGTGCTGGGGAGCAAGAGCGAAGCATCGTTCGAGAACGAATAGCACCCGACCTTGTACGGGGCTTGCTGGCCGGCTTGGCAGGCCGCGTTGCAGCACATCGTGTCACCGGGGCACCCTGCCCAGCTCTTGCCGGCGGGGCCGCCGTGACCCTGGTACTCGAGGGCGTTGAACTGATACACGGTGACGGGCGCAGAGGTCGTGAGGTGATAGGCGCCGCCGGGCGCCGTCACCGAGCCCGGGAGCGGCGTCGCATCGCCGCACTGATCCGTGTCTGGGCCCTTGAGTGACGCGACCCACGGCAGGTACAGCGTGCCGAGCGAGTTCGGCGCGATCGTCGCCATCGCCACCTGCGAGCCGCTCGCGCCCTGGGTCACGGTCGCGGTGACCATCTCGTCCCCCGCGTTCGCGACGACGATCGCGTAGTCGAAGATCGACCAGACGTTGTTCGCGTTGACGGTCGGCCAGAAGTCGCAGCCGACGTACGAGTGGCTCGTCATCGCCTCTGCGCACGTCGTCGGGTCTTGGTCGCCGCCGGCGGCGGTCGAGGTCGTGTTCGCGCCGGTGCTCGTCACGAAGCTCCCCGTCGAACCGCTCGGCTTCGACCCGGTCGAGGTGCCGTCGCCCCCGCCGAAGCCACCGGTGCTGTTCCCCGCGGAGCATGCGACACCGAGGGCGAGACCCGGGACGAGCGCGGCGAGGGCGAAATGACGAGGTGCGTGAAGCATCCCTCGCTATGGCCGAAAACGCCCCGAGCGCCAAGGAGAACCCTTCGAGACCCACTGCGGGATCGGCTAGCGCTCGTCGCCGAGGGCGATGCGGATGACGATGGCCGTCGCGCCGAGCTCGGCCGGGATCGTGACGGACGACGCGCCGGTGAACGTGTCGAAGTAGACGGTCGCCGTCTCGGCGGGCGCGATCGTCTGGCCGTCGTTGTCCTCGCCGCCGAGCGTGAGCGTGCGATCACAGCGGTTCGTGACGAGCACGCTCGAGCCGCACGCGTCGACGGTATCGACGTCGCCGCTCGTCGCGAAGGCGAGGCAGTCGGCGACCGGCGGCGCGGTGACGTCGAGCGCGGCGGTGCGGTGGTCGGCGCACCCACCCATCGGCACGCAGCCGGGAACGATGGCGAGCGCGCCGGCGACGGCGACGGCGACGAGGATCGAGACGCGGACACGTGCGGCGAGGTCAAGCATGCCGACCCGTCAAAGCAACGACGAGGCCACGCGGCGTTTCCCGCGCTCGATGCGCGTCGGCGCTACCGCGCGTGAACGCCGCGTCACGCCGGGCGCGTCTGCCGCGTCAGCTCCCCTCGTGGATCTTGAGCCCCGGGATGTTCTTCAGGGCGCTCACGTCCTTCACGAGCGAGCCCTCGATGTAGAGGTTCTTCAGCTTCATCAGGCCGCCGAGCGGGCTCACGTCGGCGATGCGCGTGCGCTTCATTTGGAGCATGTTGAGGTCCTTGAGCTTCGCGAGAGGCTTCAAGTCGGTGACCTCGGTCTGGTCGATCTGGAGCTCGGTCAAGCTCGTGAGCTCGGCGAGCGGCGTGAGGTCGCTCACCTGCGTGCGCCCGAGGTCGAGCCGGTCGAGCTTCTTCATGCCAGCGAGCGGGCTGATGTCCTTGATCTGCGTGGCCGAGATCCGCAGCGACTCGATCTGCGTGAGGCCCTTGAGCAACGAGATGTCGGTGAGCTTGCCAGGCGCGAGGTAGAGGCCCTTGAGGCCCGTCAAGTGCGGGAACACGCACGGGTCGAGCTCGTCGTTCTGCTTCGACTGCGAGAGATCGAGCGTCTTCACCTTGGCGAGCTCGGCCTTCGTGATGGGGCCCTTCTCCTTGCGCAGCTGCCGCAGGATCGCCGTCTCGAGCACGGGGTCCTCGATCGT